>CAOKBR010000001.1 GCA_948466735.1 uncultured Mycoplasmatota bacterium
ATTAACAAGTGTAACAATAGGGAATAATGTAACAACAATAGGAGATTCTGCATTTGCTGATAATCAATTAACAAGTGTAACAATTCCTGATAGTGTAACAACAATAGGAGAATATGCATTTTCTTATAATCAATTAACAAGTGTAACAATTCCTGATAGTGTAACAACAATAGGAGATTATGCATTTTATAATAATCAATTAACAAATGTGACCATACCTGATAGTGTAACAACAATAGGATGGGGTGCATTTTCTGATAATCAATTAACAAGTGTAACAATTCCTGATAGTGTAACAACAATAGGAAGCGGTGCATTTTTTAAAGCTTCACACTCGAATCCTAATTTAGAAAAAATAATTAATCAAACGGGAAGAAGTTTTGATTGGCAAGAAATTACTAGTGCAAATACTGCTGCTACTTTTGTAACTGGAACAATTACCCATAGATTAGGAGATATTATAGTTACTAGTGAATAGACTTATTTTAATAGGTCTTTTTCATTATTGGTTTTGCATTATAAAAAAATAGGTAAATATTTTTTTGTTTTCCATACGGTTATTCTTATTAATCAAGTAGAAAAATAAAGATTTACGTTAAAGTAGGTCTTTTTATTTTCTCATTTTGACTATTTAAAATAATTCCAATTAAAATCATATAAGAGACTAAACTACTTCCTCCATAACTAATAAAAGGTAAGGTAATACCAGTAATAGGAAGTAAGCCGATAGTCATACCAATATTTTGAATTTGCTGATATAAAAGCATACCAAAAATACCAATTAATGCTAATTTATCACGAGGAAATAAAGATTTTTTTGCTAGTTTTAATAATTGATAATCAAAGGTAAAAAGTAAGGTAAACAAAAGAATACTTCCTAAAAGTCCAAAATTAGATGCAAATACAGCAAAAATAAAATCGGTTCCCGATTCTGGAAAATATAATGGCGTTTTATATAAACCGTGCCCTAGTAAAGATGCTGAACCAATGGCTGTAATCGCGTTTTCTAATTGATATCCAGTACCACTTTGCCAATCGAAAAGTCTATCCATACGATAGAAAAACTTTGTTCCAAATACTTTTATAAATAACTCTTGATGAAAGTGATATAAAAAGAAAAAACTAAAAGCGATAACACTTAATAAAATTCCCCCGATAATAAACCATCTTAGACGTAGTCCACAGGCAAAAAGCATCACTAGTAAAATAATAAAATAAATTAAAACCGCTCCTGTATCAGGTTGTAAAAAAGTTAAAATACTAGGGAGTAGGACAATACCAAAGCATTTGATCAATAATAATAACTCATCTTTCCAAGTCGAACTTTTCGCTTCCAAAAATTTTCCCATGATGGAACCTAGAGCTAAAATTAAAACAATTTTCATAAATTCACTCGGTTGAAAGCTACCAATTTTAGGAATAACAAACCAACAGCGGGAATTATTGACTACTGGGGCAAACACAAAAAGTAGGCAAAGTAGTAAAATTCCTATTGCATACAAATACCATACCAAGTGATAAAACACATCGTTTTTTAGTTTGCTCATGATATAGATAATAATAAATCCAATAACAAACCACATAAGTTGTTTTAAAACTAAATTTCCAAGATAACTTGGTAAATACATCCTAGCACTAGAAATTGTTAATAAACTAATCGCCATTAACACTAGTAAAACTCCTAAAATAACTTTATCAATTTTATATTTTTGTTTATACATATTTACCACCTTTTATTATTATGAAAAAAAATTTAAACAATATGCGCGAATATGCATAAATTAGTAACAGGAGGAAAATTATGGCAAAAAAATTACCTAAAATTTATCAACCAGAGTTCACTAGACAAGTAAATCCAAATAAAGATGTATTTTATTCTTATCAAAGGCACGATGCTGTAATTAATCAAAAGGAGTCTAGTAATCCAATAAATCAACTAGAAAGTGTAGTAGATATCAATAGTAAAATTGATCAAATTTTTAAACGAGGAAACGGTTTTTCTAAGTTAGTAGAAATTACCACTAGTAGTGGAGTAGAACAGGTAAAATTAGCAGGAAGAATTAAAAATCATTTAATTACTTTAGAAAATAAAATTATCCCCCTTGATGATATTATGGATATTAAGTTAGTAATCCCTAATGCAAAATAGAAATATTTGATACTTTATATTTAGAGGAATTTGAGTAAAAATATTGATAATAAGAAGCTGCAAATATCATTTTAGAAAAGTTTAAAAAAAATTTACGGGACGTTAAAAGAACTTTAGTATGCTAATTTAGTAGAAAAGTGAACAAATTTTCTTTGAAGGTTTGTTTTTCTTTTGTTATAATAAAAATAGGCAAATATTGAGGTGAGATAATGGAAGAAGAAATAATCTTTTTTTCAAATAATCAAATTTTATATATTATTAAACAACTAAAGGGAAAATTAGGATTTTTTAAATTAGAAAAAAATAAAACAATCGATGAAAATTTGACTTTCCAAGAATGGGATTTAATAAATAAAGTGTGCCAAGCTTTAGAAGTTAATCCCAAAAGAAGTTCTTATTATGGTATTGAAACAATAGAAGATAGGTCTTATACCATTTATTACGATAAGGATACCTATAACTATTTTTGGACTGCTGAAGATGGTAAAACGTTAAAAAGTGATGATATTTATTTAAACTTTAAATATAATGATGATCCTATTTTTGTCTATAATGATAAGATAAATCAAGACTCTTTTATAAAAAATATGTATAAAAAAATAGTAAACATTAATCAAAAAATTATTGTAGTTGCAATAAGTTCTACTATTGTTTTATCCAATTGGTTTTCTAATGTAAAAGAATTAGTTCCATCACCTTCATCTTTTTATGATTATTCAATAGTAATGGAAGAAGTTAGTCCATTAAAGTATAAAGAAGATAGCTATGACTTTTTAGAAATAAAAAATATTATTGAAAATAATCCTAAACTATCAAAAGAAGAGAAAAACTTAATTTTAAAAACAAGGTTTGTATTTGATGAATATCATTTATTTATGAATATGGAATTAGTAAAAGCAAGATTGGCAAAACTATCCATAAAATATCATCAACAGCTAAAATATGGAGTAGGGGCACAATATGATTTTGTTACTGGGGCAATTTCACTTAAAGAAGATACTTTAGACGAAGCAAACTTAAGCATGTTTTTTCATGAATTTTTTCATGCTTTTCAAGTCCATAGTTTATTATTCACCTTAGAGTTATCTAATGAGTTTTTTACAAGAGAATGCCTAATTAAAATGTATCAAGAACAAATGATTGAAAGAAAGCGATTTATTTCTAAAAAAGTATTAGAAGAAGTCTCTTCTTTAGACAATCTTAGTGAAGAAGAGTATTTAGCCTTAGTTATAAAAAGTAATGGCTTTGGTAGTGGGTATAATGACTTTGTTGGCATATATTATGTTTTAGCCCAGATTATTCCTAAAGAGACTCTGTTAAAATATCAATTTAACCCTAGAAGGATTAATCTTTTAGTTGATGCTTTAGTAGAAATTGATAGTGATATGACTCCTGAATCTAAAACAAGAGCAAGCGATGTGATAAAATCTATTAATGATTTACGTGTGATAAGACAACATGTGTATGGACAAAGTGAAAAAATATTGCCTCAGTTAGATTATTATTATCAAAAAGTAAAAGGAATTAGTTTATATGATGATTTATCTTTATCCATGTCACTAATGGAGATGAAAACTAAAAATAAAAAAATAGAAAATTCCATTATCCCTTTTCTAAAAGAAAATGATATTTATGGAGTAGATGCTACGATCATTGATTTTAGTAATCTTTTTTCTAAGAAAGAAGAACAGAAAGAAGAAGTTTTAAAAAATTATTTTTTGTTCAATAAAACCATATTAAGTAACACAAATTTGGAAAATATTATTTATTATGATATGGATGGTAAATATCAAAAAATCGTTTTAGATGAATTTTACCAAGAAAAATATCAAGATTATTTATTAGGGGAAAATACAACAAGAAAAAAGTAGATACTTAATTATTTGGTATCTACTTTATCTTTTTTTCTTTCATTTTAGATGCATGGTACAAAAGTATCATCTAAGCATTTAATAACACCAACACAATTTAAGTTGATGGTGAAAAACGAATCTGTGGCAATATAAGTTGATTCACTTGGATCAGGATTTGGTGCTAAAATACGGCATGTACAGCAGCAATCATTGATGTCTTCTACCCTAAATACACTAGATGTTCCAGTGGTATTATTACTATTAATCATGTAAGGTAGTGTCCAAAGGGTTCCTGAACAACAAGTATAAAATGAAACAGGACGTGTATTAAAACAACTAACTGATGGACATGGTCCTAAGAAAGGTTTATCACATCCTTCAAAATTTTGTAATTGTTCTTTTTTATTTTGAAGTTTTAGAATTAGACGAATAATTTCACTTAGGCAAGCACATTCACTGTTATTATTTTGGTTTTCATTACAACACATAAGAACTCCTCCTTTCTATAAACAATCAATGATAATATCAGGTAAACATTGTAGTACACAGATACATTTTAAGTTAATGGTTGCAAATTGATTCGTTGCAATATATGCTCTAGATACTTCTTGGGTATTAGGATTAGGAATTAAAAGACGAACTTTTACACAGTTATCATTAAGACTTTCTACACGAAATACGCTAGATGTACCTTGAGTATTAGAAGCACTATCTTGGTAGGAAATGGTTAATAAATCGTTGTTACAAGTATAAAATGTTACTGGGCGAGTATTGTAACATGAGAAATTGCTACATCCACCTAGAAAAGGTTTCGTACATCCACCATCGATATCTTCTATTTTTTCTACATTACACTGTAGTAAATCGATTACTTTTAAGATTTCATAAAAGCAACTTGTATTACTATTAGATTCTTGATTAGACATAATATCCACTCCTTTATATATTATCTACTATAGAATATTCGCTAAAAAATATTTGGTGTGTTATGAATACCTATATTTTATCTTATGATAATTGAAAGTTAATTTTCCAAAATTAGACAAATTAATACAAGTTTTTCTTGTATTTTTCATTTTCTTGTATTATAATAGCTTCACTTAAGAAATGTTCTAGCAATGAGGGGATGCTGCTTTATGGTGGATGAGAAAGAATTTGATAAACAAGATAAGATTATTTTAATAAGAAAATACTTAGAAATTATTCCTCTTCAAATTAAGTTAGAGGAACTAAAAAGAAAGGCACTCCAAAAGAAAATAGAAAAAAAGTATATACCCAAGTCTATGATTAAAATTTTATTGTTTTCTATTTTGATTATCCCAGGAATGCTTTATTTAAGTGGTAGTAATATCTTAAGTAATTACCTTATTTTATCAGTGAACTTATCTAAAGTGTTATGTTGTTTAACGGGAAGTTTATATAGTATTGCTTTAGTGATGAGTTTGATTGATGATATAAAAAGTTTTATTGATTATAAAAGTTTGATTAGTTTAGAACAAGAAATTAGTGAAAAGATTAAAAAATTAGAAAAAAGTCTAGAAGAAAACAAGGTGTATCTAACGTCTTTATTAGAAAAAAAGAATGCAAATAAAATGCCAAGTGCTAGTTTAGAAGATGAAAAAGAAAAATTAGAACTGTTAAAAAATCAAATAAAAATATCTGATATTACTCAAAAAGATATAGGAAAAACTTATATCAAACGATAAAAGGAGAGATGAAAGATGAATGTAAAATATGTAGATTTTAATGGACAAATGATTGTTATTGATGAATTAGGAAATATTGTATCTAGTGAAGATAGAGTGAAGTTTGAAGAGATTTTATCTACTAAGAAAACAATTGATCAAATAAAAAAAGAAATAGTTTTTGAAGAAAGTAAGGTATTTTCATTAACTAAACCACAGGAAGTACCAAAAAAGAATTTTTTCAAAGTTTTTCTTAAAAATTTCTTAAAAGCGATGATTGTGTTTTTAAGTGCTACTTTATTAGCTATACTTAGTTTTAAATATTGGCTAGGACCTATACCTTATGGTATGTCATTTATGGATCTCTTTTTGCCTCTTTGTTTAATTGATTTTATTCCTTGTATTTTGATTGCTGAAAGAGAAGCTTCTAATGAAAAAATGCGATATCAAAGGGCTATGGATCAATATCAAATAATGATGGAAGTTTATCAATTAGAACTAGAGAAAGAAAAAAGACGTAATGAAAAATTACCACAGTTAAAAGAAAGATTAGCTAGAGAAGAAATACATCTAAACCGATTAGTAAATGAGTGGGAAGAGAAAAATAAGTTGTCTCTAGCAAATTCAAAATTAGTAAGTGCTAAGGAACAATTAGAAGAGTTAAAACGATTAGTATTACCAGATATTTCTACTTTTGAATATAACGTAAAAGAAAAAGAAGGTCCGGTTAAAGTCCTTAAATAAATTTGATAAAAAAGAAAGGGGTAAAATATGAATAATAAAAAAGAAACACCACTTGTTGGATTAGAAGATTTAATGAAAGTAGATACTTTAGGTAAAACAAAAATAAAAGCAAAACTAGAAGCATTACATCGACTATTGGTGGATTATCATTATCATGGGATGGTATGTTCAAAAGATGAAGAAAATTTAGTACCATTTAATGATGGAACTAAGATTCGCGTGCTTTTAAAGTCAATTAAAGATAATCGATTAAGTTTAAAGCGTCTAGACGAAGAAGATTTATCCCGTCTTTTAGAAATAAAAACAACAATAGCGTTATTGAAAGAAGAAAAACAAGGATGGTATAGAATAATAAGCTGTCTAAATAAAATGGAAACTCTTCAAGACTTACCTTTATTAGAACAATGGAATCGCTTAACAACTTATGAAAAGACAAACCTAAAAATATTACAAGAACATGTTCCTTTTCAATTAGAAAATAGAGAATATCTTCGTCTATTGTTAGTCGAATGGTTTACAAATATGCGCAATGAAAAATACCTAAATTACATGAGAGAATATTTGACCTATGTAAAAACTACCCATATGTGTCCTCAATATTATAATACCAGTACTCAGCAAATCGCATACTTTTCTGATGGAGTAATGATGAACTCTTTTCGTCGCGAAATACAAAACGGAAATTTAGAATACTATTTTAACGGTGAAAATAAAGAATTAGTTGCTATGGTAGTTGCATATTCTAAAGTATTATCTAATCGTAGAATGATTAATTTAAGTAAAGAATTAAAAATATGGTTATCATCAATTCAAAAATATCAGGAAAAGTCTTTATTCTATCAAGATAAGGAATTATTAGAAGCATTAGCTAAAGAAAAAAACACTACTCAAAAACGTTTAATGGTGCTTGAATTGTTAGATAAAGCAAGTAATACTTATATCAATAAAACAGATGATTATGATATTCATCATATATTAGTGAAAAGAAAGGGATAATTTTATGAATAATATGGACGATATTAAATTTTTATCGAGTCAAATCGATAATACAAAAAATAGAATTAAAAATTTAGAAATAAAAAAAGAAAGGTTAAAGAAAAAAAAGAAAGAGAGTCTATCTTCCTTTTGTTAGTGGAATTTCTACTGTTTTATTTTTCACTAGTGGTTTAAATTTAGGTATTTTATTATGGATACTTTTAGGAGAAGCTACTTTATATATTCGTTTTAAATTACAAAAAGAAGATTTAAAAGATTTAGAAAAGAAAACAGATGTTGAAGTAAAATGGTTAAAAAAGCAATTATTAGCAGACTATAATCGACTTGATCTATTAGTTGCATCAAAGAAAAAAAATAAAGTTTTAAGTAAGTCTACTGAAGGAAATACAACTAATCAGTTAAGACGTTTAAAAAGTGAAATACAATTATTAAAATATCAACAAACTCATCCAGTGAAAAAAGAAGAAACATTAACAAAACAAGAAGATGAAGGTTATTCTTATCGGAAAAGCTAAAAAATAAGTTGAAAAATTTTTATAATTTTGTATACTTAATATATAAGGATAGTGATACAAAAAGGAATAAAGGAACAAGGATAAGGTCTTGTTCTTTTTCTTGCTTTAAATTATTATTTTGAAAGGTCTTTTCTTAATTATTCTAAGTAAAAACTACTAAACATCATCAAAAATCGAGCGTTTGCAGTTAACTATTTGACAACTTCCCTTTTTTGTAGTATAATATTAGCCCGTATTAAAGGGGTGTTATCCATGACTAGACAATTTAGTAAAACTATGCTTTTACAACGTGCTAAAGAGTTAATTAAAGAATTAAACGAATCCATCTTTTATCTCAAAACTGAAAGAGCAATGCCATCAAGCGAACAAATCCTATCAACGGGAAAGAAAATGAATCTATTTATTAAACGCTTTATGAATCAAGAAATTACCTTATTAACATCACTAGAAGATAACCCATACTTCCTACCGTTGGAATTTGCTAATACTATTCATCAATTAGAAGAAAAATTAAATCAAGAAATAAAAAAAGTAAATATGCCAAAAGAAGAAGCAAATTATCTAAAAATGAAAGAGAAAATTAAATATTTATTTTCCTTATCTGAAAACTCTAGCGAAGGGTTATTTAATAGTCCTACGAAATTAAAAAAAATATACTTTCCTGATGGGTCTAATGCATACTATTTCCTAAACGCCATTCAAAAAGGAAAGTACCATATTGATGATTGTGATGATCAAAATTTATCCATTTTAACTAGATATTTACAATTTTTTTGTAAATATCAAAAGTTAGCAAAAAGGTTTCCTAAGAGTGAAAAACAAGCAACAGGGATAAACACCACATCTTGTAATAGAGTAGACCTCCTTTTAGATTTAGCAGAACATTCCTTAATAAATTTCGATATGAAACAAATGAACTATTACCAAAATCTTTTATATCCATTGATTAAAGAAAACTACTTAAATCCTCAAATTGAAGAAAATACTGCCAATAAAACATTAATATATGTACAATAAAATCTAGAAATTTTTAAAAGTTATTCAAAAATTTCCATTTTTCGTGTATAATGAATGAAGAACACATAAAAGGTATGGTGAAAAAATGGAATATGTGATTTTAGGAGTAATCCTATTAATTATTTTATTTGCTATTTTAAAATCGCAGAAAAAAGATGTACAGATAGATTTAAATAAATTAGTTGATTATCTTGGGGGAAAAGATAACATTATTCATACAGAGACCAATTTATCGAGATTTAAAGTAACACTTAAAGATATTTCTTTAGCAAATAAAGATGCAATACAAAAGCTTGGTGCCAAAGGAATTGTAGAAATCGATAATCAATTAAAAATTATTTTAGGACCTGAGAGTAAACAATTAAAAAAATATATCGATGAGATAAAAAAATAAAAAGCAAAGTAGGGAAGAAGAATGCTTGATTTAACGAATCTGTTGAACCAGTCAATAGAGTCCTTAGAAATTGATCAATTTATTGAATATAGTAAAGAAGATATTGAAAATACAAATTTGCTTGATTTAAAAGATATCCATTTTCATGGAGAAATTACTAAGGATTCTTTAGATAATTTAGTGATTCAAGGAATGCTTTCTGGGGTAATGATTTTAGAAGATGATCTTACTTTAGAAGCATGTCGTTATCCATTTAGTAGTGAAATTCATGAAAATTTACAAGAATTTAATCAAAATATAGAAAATACACTTGATTTTAAAGAGTTTTTGTGGGAAAATATTGTACTAGAGATTCCCCTGAAATTTACTAAGGTAGAGGATCTCAGTGAATTTCACGGAGATGGATGGAAAGTCATTAGTGAAGAGGAAGAAAAAATTTCTTCTAATCCGTTTAGTGAGTTATTAAAAGAAAAATATAAGGAGTGATATTATGTTAACATTAAACATCCAATTGTTTGCTGTACCCTTTCATAGAGTAAGTAAAACAAGAAAGAGAATGAGAAGAAGTCATAATGCCCTAACAGCACCAGGAACCAATAGATGTCCTAACTGTGGAGAAATGATTAAACCCCATCGTGTTTGTAAAAAATGTGGTTACTACAAAGGACGTGAAGTAGTAGCAAATACTAAGAATGCCGAAGAATAGTTCGGTTTTTTTATGCTCTATTTCAATTAGTGTAAAGAGTTTGGGGTATTTTTAGAAAATCTTAACTGAAGAAAGATATAATTGTCTTTCTTTTTATATTTTATAAAAAGAATATAATTTAAATAATAAGGTGCACATAGTTTTTTCTATCAAATATCGTATGCTTTATACAAGTTGAGAAAACGAAAAATAAATCAAGAAAAGTAATTTCCTTATTTGAAGAAATAAGAAAAAAGAAACGCTGTTATGAAAGTCATGAAAAAAGTACCCATTAATCTCTATTAGGATAACCAAAACAACAAAAGGTGTTGAAATAAGTTTTATAAGGTTCCTTATTTATAAAATGATGAAGAAAATCATCATTTTTTTCTTTGGACGTTTCTTCGACAAATTTCGATTACACTAGATATTATACTGTTAAAAGGTGATGCGAATTGATTGTATACGTTGATTTATTTATGATATTAAATTTCTTTTTTGACTTATTTCTTTTGCTAAGTACAACCTCTTTTTTTAAACGCTATATAAAATGGTATCGACTCATTTTTGGTGCTGTCCTTGGTTTACTTAGTACATTGGTATTATTTTATTCTATATCTAACATAATGCTACTTCTATTTCAAGGTGTTATTAGCTTATTAATGATAATTGCAACCTTTGGTTTTTCAGATATTTTAACATTAGGAAAACAACTTGCTATTTTTTATTTTCATTCTTTGATTTTAGGAGGTTTTCTTACCCTTTTAAAACAACATTTTTCCTATAGCAACGCCATATGGCTTTTTATCTTAATTTTAAGCCCCATATTTTTATATCTTTATGTAAAAATGATGAAAAGTGAAAAAAGTAAAATAAAACTACATTACAAAATAGAATTATTTCTTAATTCAAAAACGACATTACATTTAAATGCTTACTTAGATACAGGAAACCAACTTTATGAGCCTTATCATCATCATCCAGTGGTGCTAGTAAAGGAAAAACTAATCCCCATTAAAAAAATAAAAAAAGAACACATTTTACTAATTCCCTATGAAACCATTAGTGAAACTTCATTAATTAAATGTATAAAGATAGATAAAATGAGGATTGACTCAACTAGGGAATATTTTGATGTATTTGTAGGACTTTGTGGAAATAAAGTAAATTTAGGAAATTATGATATGTTATTACATGTCGATTATAAGGAGGAGATAAAATGATTGCTTTATTATTAACAATTGGAGTATTAATTACCCATCAACATCAAATATTTTATGTAGGGGCAACAGATGTTTTACCTGAACCATTATCAAAGGAAATGGAAGAGTATTATCTAAATTTGGCAATGGATGGAGATACTTTTGCTAAGGACAAGTTAATTGAACATAATTTGCGATTAGTAGTGTTTCTTGCTAAGAAGTATGAAAACACAAAGATTGATTTAGAAGATTTAGTAAGTATTGGTACCATTGGTTTAATTAAAGGAATTAACACCTTTAGCATGGATAAAAACATTAAGTTAGCAACATACGCTTCAAGATGTATTGATAATGAGATTTTAATGTATTTAAGAAAAAATAAGAAAATAAAAACTGAGGTAAGCTTTGATGAGAGCCTAAGTTTTGATGCAGATGGAAATGAGTTGCATTTAGAGGATATTTTAGGAACAGAAGAAGATTTAGTAACTAAGGGATTAGAGAAAGAAACCGAGAGGAAATTATTACTAAATGAAATTAGTAGATTAGACCCTAGAGATAGAGATATTATTGTGTTACGTTATGGACTAATGAATCACCGTGAGTTAACTCAAAAAGAGGTAGCTGACTTATTAGGAATTAGTCAATCTTATATTTCAAGAATTGAAAAGAAGATTATTAATAGGTTAAAGGCGGTAATTAAATATTAGAAAAGGTCTTGAAAAACGATAGAAAACTTGATAGAATTTATCTTAAAGAATAGGAATGATTACAATGAAAATTAACCAAAAATTAATTAGGGAAGGGTATATCTTAAAATAAAACCCTTGTTATATAAGGATGGGAAGAAGTTCCTGTTTTTTTGTTGCTCTAAAGTAAAAATGGTGTAGATAAGAAAATGGATAGGCAATAATAATTTTAGGAAGTAATGAAAATGAAGAAAAATAAAATGATTCTAACAGTTTTAACGGGAATTATTGTATTTGGAGTTATTCTAATATATAAATCATATGCACTATTTTCTCAAAAGCAAATCAGTAAATCCGCAATAATGATAAAAATAGGATACACTACTAGTTTAGATATTCTACCAAATACAAATGGCGTATATTTAAAGGAGAAAGTAAAAAATATTTGATTAAAATAGAAAATAAAAATACTAATAGTCAAACAATTAAATTAGGCGCTTTAGGAGGCTTAGAAAATCAAACATTAACTCTACCAAGTGATGGGCATTTATTTGGATTATATCAACAAACACCAACAAAAGAGGCTTCTTTTATTATTAACAAATATAAAAGTTAAATAATATGAACGATAAGTAAAAAGTCTAAAATAAAAGGAGAAAATAATTGCTTTTCTTCTTTCCTTTCGTTTATAATAATAATAAGTGTAGGAGGCGGATATGGCGAAGTTATATTTTAGATATGGTGCGATGAATGCTGGAAAAAGTACATTACTAATGCAAGCAGCTTATAATTATGAGCAGCAAGGAATGAAAGTTTTAATTTTTAAACCAAGCGTGGATACTAAGGGAGATGAGTATTTAGTATCAAGAATTGGATTAAAAAGAAAAGTAGATGCCATAATAAAAAAAGAAGATTCCTTAATAGAAATCGTTAATCGATTAAACCTGGAAGCTAGTTGCATTTTTGTAGATGAAGCACAATTTTTAACCAGCGGACAAGTAGACGAATTAATGGAAATCGTTGTATTTTTAAATATTCCAGTCATTTGTTATGGACTTCGATGTGACTTTTTAGGACAAGCTTTTGAAGGAAGTAGTCGTCTTTTATCGATAGCTCATACCATTGAAGAAATGAAAACCATTTGCACCTGTGGAAAAAAAGCAATGTATAATGTACGACTAAAAAATGGAAAATATGTATTTTCTGGGAATCAGATTTTAATAGATGGAGATAATAATGATATCAGCTACACTTCATTATGCCCAGTGTGCTATTACCATATAAGAAAAAAAGTAGAAGAAGGGAACGATTAAATAAATGAAACAATACGTATATGATTTTGCTAATGGCAATAAAGAAATGAGAGAACTCTTAGGAGGAAAAGGTGCTAATTTAGCAGAAATGTTGAATTTAGGATTATCAGTCCCTCTTGGTTTTACGATTTCTACCGAGGCGTGTCGTGATTATTACAATCAAGGAGAACAGTTAACAGAAAGTTTTATTAAAGAAGTATTGATGGGCATCGTTCGCTTAGAAGAACAAACCCATCGCCAATTTGGAGATCCAATGCATCCATTATTGTTATCTGTTCGTAGTGGTGCTAGGGAATCGATGCCAGGAATGATGAATACTATTTTGAATATAGGACTAAATGATGAGATTGTCGAAAAATGGGCTAGTAGAATGACAAATCCTCACTTTGCGTATGATTCTTATCGAAGATTAATTCAAATGTATGCCGATGTGGTAATGGATCTTGATGCTAGTAAATTTGAAGAAATTTTAACAGCAGTAAAACAGATAAGGGGAGTTAAATCAGATACTGAACTTAATCTTGATGAGTTAAAACTATTAGTAGAAAGTTATAAAGTAGAATATAAAAATCAATCAAGACAAGATTTTCCACAAGATGTGCCACTTCAATTGATTGAAGCAGTAAAAGCCGTATTTCGTTCTTGGAATACCAAACGGGCGAAAGCCTACCGAGAGTTAAATCATATTCCTGATGATTGGGGTACAGCAGTTAATGTGCAACAAATGGTCTATGGAAATATTAGTGAACAATCAGGAACTGGAGTAGTCTTTAGTCGTAATCCTAGTACTGGAGAAGATGGACTTTTTGGCGAGTTCATGATGAATGCACAAGGAGAAGATATTGTTGCAGGTATTAGAACACCAATGGACATTGAAAAATTAGCAAAGATTGATAAAGAATGTTACCAAGAGTTAGTAAGAAATGCCAAAATTCTAGAACGTCATTATAAAGATATGCAAGATATGGAGTTTACTATTGAAAATGGTAAATTATATTTGCTTCAAACAAGAAATGGAAAAAGAACAGCTAAAGCAGCAGTAAAAATTGCAACTGATATGGTAAAGGAGGGTTTACTTACTAAAGAAGAAGCCCTATTGAAAGTTTCTCCTAATCAGTTAGATAATTTACTTCATCCATCGTTTGATGAAAAAGCGTTAAAGAAATTTGATTGCCTAGCAAAAGGGTTAGCAGCATCTCCAGGTGCTGCCGTTGGACAAATTTATTTTTCTACCAATGATTTAATTAAAGCAAAAGAAGATGGACATAAGGATTTAATTTTAGTAAGGATGGATACATCAGCTGAAGATATTGTGGGAATGCATCAAGCAAGAGGAGTGTTAACCTTACGCGGTGGAATGACATCTCATGCAGCAGTGGTTGCTCGTGGTATGGGAACTTGTTGTGTTTCTGGGTGTGAAGAATTAGAATTAGATGAAGAGAAGAAAATCTTAAAAAAAGGTAAAGTCATCTTAAAAGAGGGTGATGTTATCTCGATTGATGGAACAACAGGAGGGGTATATGTAGGAAGCATTCCTTTAGTAGATCCAATTTTAGATAATGATTTTAAAACATTTATGGGATATGCGAAAGAATTTGCCAAAATTAAGGTAAGAGCGAATGCCGATACAGCAAAAGATGCCTTAATCGCATTAAGTTTTGGCGCTGAGGGTATTGGATTATGTCGAAGTGAACATATGTTTTTTGAACAGAACCGTCTTTTAGCCATGAGAATGATGATTATTGCTAAAGATATGGAAGAGCGTCAAAGTGCCTTGGATGAGTTATTAGATTACCAAAGGGAAGACTATTTACAAATTTTTGAAGAAGCTAAAGGTGCTCCCGTTACTATTCGGTATTTAGACCCACCATTACATGAGTTTTTACCAAAAAAGACCCAAGATATTATTCACTTTGCAGAAAAACTTAAGAAAAAACCAGAAGAGGTAATGGATAGGATCAAAGAGTTACAAGAAGCTAATCCAATGATGGGACACCGAGGATGCCGTTTATCTATTACAAATCCTGAAATTACAATTATGCAAACAAGGGCAATTATAGAAGCGATGATTATTTGTCGTAGAAGAGATATTCCTGTTAATGTAGAGTTAATGATACCTCTAACTGTGGATACAAAAGAATTTGATGAGGTGAAGTCAATTATCGATCAAACGGCAAACTTTGTCATGCGAAAGGAAGTTATTGTGGTACCTTATCGTATTGGAAGCATGATTGAAACACCTAGAGCTTGTATTGTATCAAGAGAATTAGCAAAGCGTGTAGAATTTTACTCTTTTGGAACGAACGATTTAACACAATTAATGTATGGCATTTCAAGAGACGATATGGCAAAATTTGTTCCTAAGTATATTGAGGATAAAGTGTTGTCTTTTGATCCGTTCAAACATATTGATGAACTTGGCGTAGGACGATTGATGAGAGTTGCAATAAGGGAAGCTAAGATAGTAAATCCTGATATTGAACTTGGAATATGCGGAGAACACGGAGGAGATCCTAAATCTATTTCTTTTTGTCATAAAATTGGCCTAAATTATGTATCTTGTTCTCCATACCGTGTACCAATCGCTTTAATTGCTAGTGCAAGAAGTGCGATAATGGAAGAGCATAAGAATAGAAATAGTGACTCTAGCGAGGAAATAGAAGATTTTGAAATTATTTAAGGAAAAAGCTTAGGTTTTAATTTTTTTAAAGAAAATCTAAGTTTTTTTATTGTTAAAGTGAACATTGATGATAACTACCTTAACCTTGAAGCAAAGGGGAATAATAATCTAGCCATAATAGATAATATTTGTGTAAATTAATGTTTTCAACTTATGAAAAAAGTGATATACTTTAGGCGTTGAAACTTTATTGATTTAACTAGATTATCTATAGGAAAATAAAGTAGATACAAATCAATAAAAATAGGTTAAATAAGAAATGAGGAGTAGCCATGAGCGTAGTTATAATGGATGGTGTGAATCTTGCTAAAAAAATAGAAAAGAATTTAATTGATGAACATATTCAAAAAAAGAATTATTTGGTATGTGCTATTACTATAGGAAGTAGCGATGAAACAGAGTTTTTTATTCGCCAAAAAAGAAAAATGGCGACTCGTTTAGGCGTTAAGTTAGAGCATGTGCATTATGATAATATTACCACAAAAGAACTTATCAAAAAAATTACACAATTAAATCATGATGATTTAGTTCATGGAATTTTTATTCAACATCCTCTACCAAAAGAAATTGATGAAATAAAAGTCATGTCTAGTATTTCCATAAAAAAGGACATTGATGGATTAAATCCTAGACATTTTTCTTTACTTGCTACAAATCAATCTAGTGAATCTACTGCTACAGTAAGTGCTATTATGGCCTTACTAGAAGAATACCAAATTTCTCTAACAAGTAAACACGCAGTTATTATTGGAAGAAGTACCTTAATTGGAAAACCCTTAGCTCTTTTATTATTACAAAAATCTTCTACTGTTACTATTTGTCACAAAAATACCAAAGATTTATCAAAAATTGTATCATTAGCCGATATTGTTATTGTAGCAACAGGAGTAGAGGGAACTATTTTAAGTAGTAACTTAAAACAAGGTGCTATCTTGATTGATGCAGGATACCATTTAAAAGGATGTGGCGATGCTACTTTGGATAAAGTTGAGCATTTATCTTATTATACAAAAGTTCCAGGCGGAGTAGGTCCAGTCACTGTTGTTATGCTTTTTTCTAATCTATTAAAAAAACAAAAAAATCCTTGCATTTTACCCTAGTTTTATAGTATAGTAATAACAGTGCCGTTACCTAGGTAATAAAAAGCTTCGATTTATAACTTGGATAGTGGTGAATAAAATAAAAATGGAGGTGTTTTTTATGGCTTTAACAAGCGAGAAAAAACAAGAAATTATCAAGAAATATGCACGTGGAGATAAGGATACAGGATCAGCAGAAGTACAAATTGCTATTTTAACAGAAGAAATTAATACTTTAACTGCTCATTTAAAAGAACATACTCATGATTATCATTCACGTCGTGGTCTATTAAAGAAAGTAGGACAACGTAGAAGTATGTTAGCCTATTTATCAAAGAAAGATTTTACGCGTTATCGTGCATTAGTAGAACAATTAGGACTAAGAAAATAGACAAAGACACGACTTTCGTGTCTTTCTTTTGTGAAAATACTTGCCAAAGTGAAAGTGGATTGATATGATAAATACATTAGTAATCTTTAAGATTCATTAAAAATATAAAGGAGCAGAAAATGGAAAAAAGAGTTTTTGAATTTGATTTTAGAGGACGTAAATTAATTGTCGAACACGGAGAAATGGCCAAACAAGCAGATGGTGCAGTACTAATTCGGTATAATGATACAGTAGTATTATCAACAACAGTAGTAGAAAAAAAAGTAAATTTGCTTGCTGATTTTTTCCCACTTACCATTTTATATCAAGAAAAATTATATTCAGTAGGAAAAATTCCAGGCGGATTCATTAAAAGAGAGGGACGACCTACAGATAATGCTACTTTAGCTGCTAGAATGATTGATAGACCAATGAGACCATTATTTCCTAGTGATTTTAAAAATGCTGTACAAGTAGTAAATACCGTTTTATCTGTTGATCAAGATTGTTCTCCAGAATTGATGGGACTATTTGGCTCTAGCTTAGCAACTAGTATTAGTAAAGTTCCCTTTGATGGTCCTGTTGCTGGAGTAAAAGTTGGACATATTAATGGAGAATTTATTATCAATCCTACCCCAGAAGAATTAGAAATAAGTGACATCGACTTAACGGTAGCAGGTACGATGGATGCTATTAACATGGTAGAATCTAGCGCTAAACAAGTAAGTGAAGAAGTAATGCTAGATGCTTTAATGTATGGACATGACGCGGTAAAGGAATTAATCCAAATTCAAAAGGAAATCATTAAAGAAGTTGGCGTAGAGAAAATGGAGTATGAGCACTTAGTGATTGATGCTACATTAAAAGAACAACTAGAAAAAGAAGCGACTACGCTAATAGATGAAGCTTTACGTATTAAGGATAAATTAGAAAAGTATCAACGGTTAGATGAGATTAAAGAAAGTATTGTTACTTTTTATCAGAAAAAAAACGAGGGTATTTTAAATCTAGAAGAGTTACAAGAATTACTTACTAAAGTTCGTTTAGTATTAGAAGAAATTGAATATAACGTATTTAGAAAAATCGTTGTTTTAGAGCACACTAGAGCTGATGGTAGAAAAATGGATGAGATTAGACCTTTATCTACAGCAATTGATATCCTACCTAGGACGCATGGTTCTGCCCTTTTCACTAGAGGACAAACACAAAGTTTAAGTATTACTACCCTAGGAGCCCTTGGAGAACATCAAATTTTAGACGGACTTAGCCTAGAAGCAGAAAAACGATTTATGTTACATTATAATTTTCCAGCGTTTTCCGTTGGTGAAACAGGACGATATGGTGCACCAGGTCGAAGAGAAATTGGACACGGTGCCTTAGGAGAAAAGGCTCTACTTCAAGTTATTCCTACTGAAGAAGAATTCCCTTATACCATTAGAGTTGTATCAGAAATTTTAGAAAGTAATGGAAGTAGTAGTCAAGCAAGTATTTGTGCTGGATGTATGAGTTTAATGGCGGCTGGAGTTCCTATTAAAGCACCCGTTGCTGGTATTGCTATGGGTTTAATTACAGAAGGCGATCAATATACCATTTTAACGGATATTCAAGGAATGGAAGATCATTTAGGAGATATGGATTTTAAAGTAGCAGGAACAAAAACAGGGATTTGTGCCTTACAAATGGATATTAAAATCAAAGGAATTACCAAAGAAATTTTAAAAGAAGCACTTGAGCAAGCAAAATCAGCACGTTTTAAAATTTTAGAAGTTATGGAAAAACAAATTGACAAACCTCGTGAAGAAGTAAGTAAATATGCACCAAAAACCTTAACGTTTATGATTAATCCAAGTAAAATTAAAGATGTTATTGGTAAAGGTGGAGACATGATTACTAAAATTATTTGTACAGCAAGTAATGTTACTAGTGTTACTGATATTAATGCGGTAAAAGTCGATTTAGAAGATGACGGACGGGTAATCATATATCACTCTGATCAAGAAATTATTGATAAAACTGCTGATATGATTAAAGATATTGCTCGGGAAGTAGAAGATGGCAAAATTTATGAAGCAACAGTTGTAAAAGTGGAAGATTTCGGATGCTTTGTCCAAGTATGGCCAGGGTGTGAAGGAATGGTTCATGTATCCAAACTATCACAAGATCGAGTAGAAAAGGCAAGTGATGTGGTAAAAGTAGGAGACATCATTACTGTTAAAGCTATTGGTACTGACAAAAAAGGACGATTAAACTTTTCAAGAAAAGATTGCATTGAACCGAAAAAGGAGAAATAAACTCTTTTTTCTTTACAAAAAAGGCGTCATCCCTTATAATAGGTAAGAAAAAAAGAGGTGTCGTATGAAGTTATCTAACGAATTATTATATCAATTTGCTTTATCACATGATTTAATTGGAATGAAACAAGCCAAAAGTCGTCAATTATTATTAAAAGAATTTTTTGCAATGATGAAAAACATGACTACAGAAGAATTTGAACGATGCCATTCCATTACTATTCGTAACCGTGAATATCAAAAGAAGGAATTACAATATTTAGCAATTTTAGTAAAGGACATGCACCAATATAATGATTTTTGCAATGGCGAATTTTTAACGAAAGGCGAACTACCAAGTCCAAATTTAGCATTTTTATTTGATCAAGCCATGAAATTTCCGACTTTAGAAGCATTTCTTGCCTCTTATAAAGAAAGTGAAAAAAAGAACCTTTTAGATCTTTTAGAAACCTATCGAACTTATTATGCAACACCAAAAGAAAAAGAAAAGTATGATAACTTTAGAAGACAAAGCGACTATTTATATCGAAAAACACCATTATTTGTAGGCTATGAGGCATTTAACGCCTATTTAGAAAAAAAGAACAATCCTACTGCTGTAGAACAATTTTTAACAAGAAATCACTTACCCAAAAGTGTCCCTATCCAACGCTATATCGCTAAATACTTACCATATGCTAGCAAGATAGAACTACAAGAATATAAAAGTGTATGTTCTAATGTCTTACTAGAAAGTAGAAGCACTATTCTTTTAAAAAAATGGTATCAGTGGTTAACATCTATTGATATAAAAGAAATGCCAAATTATGAACAACAATTTTTAGAAAATGAAAACATTTCCTCAAGATTATTTCGTATCATTATCTTATCCAATAAACAATGTGATGATGTTGCTTATCAAAAATTATATCAAAAAGTAATAGAACTAGAAGAATTTTACCAAGATATTAATGCTAAACGAAAAGAAAAAGAGATGAAAACTTTATTATCTTATCTTACGAATAACCAATCTTATTTATTTATAGGAGAACCTTTTAATGTATTAGACTTCTTCTCTTTAACTGTATTTCCTTATAATGAAATAAGGCAAGATGGGTATTTCCACGATAAAATCTTTAGACATTTACCTCCTTATCGAAAATTATATGCGACTTTATTAGCCGTACAACCTAAGAGTTATCAAGAAAAAAGACCATATTTTATTACCAAAAGGGAAGACATTAGTGATATTGATACCATTAAATTAACAAATGATGAAGACTATCTTCTTAATGATTTAGAAAAAGATGCAATATGGAATTATATTGAAGAAATTGTCTTACCACGTACCTTTAATCTTAAAACCTATTATGAAATTGCTAAGGAGTTAATTACTCATCCAAACTACTTTGAGGAGTTTAAAACACCAATTAAGAAACGTTAAATAAAATCTTCTAAAAATTACTAATGTTTTAAATTGTTTCTTCATATAGTTTATTAGGTGAAGAAAATGAAGAGAAAACTAGCGGAGATTTTCATGGTCATTGGAATAGTTTGCTTTAGTTTTTACTATACAGAACGTGCTGTAGATATTGTAAGAGAAAATGATCCAATGATGAAAGAGTTAATGGAAAAAGCAAAAGATTATGAGGTATTATCAAAAGATGCTACTTTTACGGAAAAAGGAATCATCCCTGGACTTAATGGAAAGCAAGTCGATTTAAAGAAAAGTTTTGAAAATATGAAAAAGTTTGGTGGTTTTAAAGAGAGTTTACTCGTTTTTGAAGAGGTAAAACCTGGAGTATCATTAGAAGAGTATTATGACCGTTATGTAATTAGAGGAAATACTTCCAAAAATAGTGTTGCTTTAGTTTTTAAAGTGAGAGAAAGTGACGATGTTGGTCGAATTCTTGCTGTTTTAAATGAGAAAAATGCACGGGGTACTTTCTTTATTGATGGGAAATTTTTAGAGCAAAATCAAGAGATGGTTTACCAACTAGCAAGAGACGATCATGAAGTAGAAATTATGAATTATGATAATGGATATGAAACAAAAAAAATGCAAGAGTCGTTTGATTTACTAGAAATGGTTTTAAATCAAAGAGGAGGTTTTTGCTACGCGGAGTATGATCAAAAAGATATTTTAGAACTTTGCAGTAGGGAACAACGTCATACGATTATTCCTAATGTTTTAGTATCAGCTTATCCATTTTCAACGGTAAAAAGTTATTTAGATAAAGGAAATATCATTAGTTTTCCTATAAATACTCAAGTGGAAGAAGAACTTCCAGTAATTATTAATTATATCAATCAACGTGGATATCAAATGACACGTTTAGATGATTTATTAAGGGAATCAACATACGAAAAATAATAACTTAGTAAATTCCCTTTATAATTTTAAAAAACAACAATGATAAAAATGGAACCCTGAAAAATAGAATAAAAGGGTTCTTTTTGTACTTTCTATCACAAAATACGTTACAATTAGCGAAAATGTATTGCCATTTTCTTATTTTTGTAATATAATAAATCCCTAGTGGGGATGAGGTTATGATTAAACTATCACAGGAACAATTGTTACTTTTTGCACAAAAACATAAAATAGCAGAGCCAAGTAAGAAAAAAAATAGAGAACAATTACTATTAAATTTTGCAAAGACAATTAGAAGTATGGATAAAGAAACTTATGAAAAAGCAAAATATATTGAATTTAATGGTGAAAGATTTACTAAAGACGAAGCAAAGATTTTAGTTGTGCTTGTAAAAAACATTAAAGAATATAATGACTTTTGTGAAGGAGAATATTTATCTAATACCAAAAGAAAACATAATGGCACTTTACGAAAACTTTTTCATGAAGCGTTATATTATAAAGATATCAATGACTTTGTATTCAATTATCCATTATTAACACAGAAAATGGAAATACTAGAAAAATTAGAAACCTTTAGAACATATTATGCTACACCAGTAGAAAAAGAACAATATGATGAATGGAAAAGAAAAGTGGAACCATGTTATCGAAAAACAAGAGCATTCATTGGATTCGAAGCACTAGATGCTTACTTAAAGAAAGATGAAGATCCTGATTTATTATTTCAATTTATGATTCAATATCAATGTACTTCGATTATGACCGTTAAAGAATATATTAGTCAGTATTTACCATTTTGTTCTACCACGATACAACAACAATATCTAATGACTAAAGAAGAAATTCCTATTCTTGGAATGTATGATGAACTATTAAAAAAATGGTATGTATTCTTACAACAAATAGATATTAAGAAAACACCAAATTATAAGGCACTATTTTTATTTAACAACAATATTAAAAGTACGACTTTGGACAAAACGATGAAATACGCTAAAAATTACCGAGTAAGCATTTATGAAAAATGTATGAAGTTAATTGCTTTATATGATCAAATTGTAATTAAACAAGCAAGAATTGAAACTGATACTCTTGCTTGCTACTATAACTTGGATCAATCTTATTTGTTTCCGTTATCATCTTTTACCATCCTAGACTTTTTTGCACTAACATCTTTTTCACCAGAGTATATCAAACAAGAAGTTGGCTTTGATTTTTCTAATAGTAGAGCATATGATAACTTAGAAAACGCTTTGTTTCCTAAAAAACAAGCGGCCATAAAAAAAGAAAAGTTAGCTACAACACCAGTAAAATTGGGAAGTAGAAGCGCTAAACGTATTAACAAAATAGAGAAAGATGCCATTATTAATTATATTGAACAAATGGTTTTTCCAAGAGAATTAACACTGGATTTATATCAGGTTATCATTAATGAATTATTAGCCCATCCACAATATTTAACATCTTACCAAAAGAAGACTAAAGTCAAAAAATAAATATTTTTTACTACCATGAATAAACTAGAATTATTAAGATTAAAAAAAATCTTTCGTCCTAAAGACAAAGATTGGTTGGGTTTTAAAATATCAAGCAGGAATTTTTTAACTTATCATCATTTATTTAAACAAGTATATGGCACATGGGAAGATTTTGATCCAAAATATCAATTACATAATGGAGCATTACTAACTAAAAATGCCCATAGATATATTCACTTATTAGAAAGTATTGACCGCGAAAAATTTTTAGCACTTACCGAATTGATGCGTCAATTAAATAATTCCATGACGCCACCTAATGATGAGTATTACGAAAAAGTAAAAAAGATTAAAAATCGTTAAGGAAGAGTTGTTTCTTCTTTTTTTCTTTTATATAATAGAAAAAGAGGTATAATATGAGAAAAAAAGTTGAGATTCCTAAAAATATTGATCCTTATTTATATGAGAAAACTTTACAAAAGGAAGGAACTACCTTAATTGCGGGAGTAGATGAAGTAGGTCGGGGTCCTCTAATTGGTCCTGTTGTAACAGCATGTGTAATTTTACCTGTTGATTTTAAATTAGAAGGATTAACAGATTCAAAAAAATTAAGCGAGAAAAAACGAGAAGAATATTATAAAATCATCAAAGAACGAGCATTAGCTATTGGAATTGGTATAGTAGATGCAACTACAATTGATAAGATAAATATTTATGAAGCGACAAAGGTTGCTATGTTAGAAGCGATAAAAAATTGTCCAGTTAAACCAGAATATGTATTAATTGACGCGATGAAATTACCATTACAAATTCCACATACATCGATCATTAAAGGAGATTTATTAAGTATTAGTATCTCTGCTGCTAGTGTCATTGCCAAAGTTACTAGGGATCATATGATGTATGAATTAGATAAAAAATATCCTGAGTATGATTTGAAAAATAACAAAGGGTATCCTACCAAGAAACATATCGATGCCATTTTAAAATATGGCATTAAAAAGGAACATCGCCAAAGCTTTGCTCCCATTAAAGATATGGTGAAAAAATAAGGTTATTTGCTAAGAAAACTTCTAATTTCTTTTACACACTCATCAAAATTATCCATATAACAAAAGTGTCCAGCGTTAGCCCACGTTTTAAGGGTTGAATTTTTAATTTGTTCTTTCATGATAATAGCATCATCTATTGGAGTAGAAGTATCTAATTCTCCCCATAATAATAACACATCTGATGATATATCCTTTAAATAATAACGTAAGTCTTCATTGACCACTTGGACAAAAGTTTTTCTTAATGTTTTGTCTAGTTGTTGATAATCACTTGAGCCATAAAGTTTTCTTAAAACTTTTAAATATTTTTCTTGATTTTTTCGTCTTTTAAAATGCATGACGATAAATTTAAATAGTTTATATTCTAAAATTCTTTTTTTCTCTTTCCAAGTTTTTATTGGTTTGATTCCTGCTGCATCAATTAAAATGATTTTAGAAATTTCTTGATGATAATATCCTGATAATAAAATAGATATTCTTCCGCCAAAAGAGTGACCAATGAGAATTGGATTTTTTATATTTTCTTTTTCTAACCACTCTAAAATCGTTATTGCGTAATCGTAAATGGTTAAATCTCTAGTAGGAAAAGGACAATGATGAAAACCTGGATAGTCTATAACATAAATAATGTAGTCCTTTTCTAATTCGTTAATTAGTGGAAGCAAGGTGTCAAATACTTCTCCCCAGCCAGGTAGTAAGACAATCACTGATCCGTGGTTTCCATAAACGTGGTAGGTAATCGTCATTTTTTCTCCTTGATACATTAAATCACCTAATACTAGTGTATGAGAAAAAAGAAGAGATTGTGCTTGTATCATGAAAAAAATTTCTTCAAGAGAGAAAATCATAAAATGATTACAAAAAAAATTGATAATATTTAAAAAACATGGTATACTAAAAATGTCTAGAAGATACGTGTAATACATCCAATAGTATAAAACCGACTAAGTTAACGATACGGGAGCATCGAGCAATCGCTGGTGTTGAATACCCATACATTTCTATGGGGATCCTAAAGGCGATGTAGATGCACCCACCTGTACAAATGCAGGTTTTATCGTTAGGATGACGGTCTTCTGGATTTTTTTGTTTTGAAGGAAGTGAAAAAATGGACTTTTTAGAACGATTAAGTTTATTAATGGATAAAAATAAAATTGATGTTTTGAATAAATCAACAGTGATGGTTCTTGGTATTGGTGGAGTAGGGTCTTATTGTGTAGAAGCCTTAGTAAGAAGCGGTATTGGTAAAATCATTTTAATTGATCCAGATAGTATAGATATTAGTAATATTAATCGCCAATTAATTGCGTTACATTCTACCATTGGACGAAAAAAAGTAGAAGTGATGAGAGA
Source organism: uncultured Mycoplasmatota bacterium (assembly GCA_948466735.1). Lineage (GTDB taxonomy): Bacteria > Bacillota_I > Bacilli_A > RF39 > UBA660 > CASRZP01. The sequence goes on from CAOKBR010000001.1 coordinate 25,899, forward strand.
TAGAATTTTAGATATTTCTCCTAACTGTGAAGTGGTAATTTATGATTTTTTCTATAACGATGAAAATGCCACCATTCCTTTTTTAGAACAAAAGATTGATTTTGTTGTTGATGCTTGTGATAGCATCAAAAGTAAAGAAAGACTTATTTTACAGTGCCAGTCAAGAGATGTTTCCTTTATTGTTAGTACAGGCACAGGAAATAGAATGGATCCTTCTTGTTTAGAAATTACTACCTTAGAAAAAACATCTAATGATCCTTTATCAAGAATTTTAAGAAAATGGATGAAAGAAAATCACATCAATAAAAAAATTCCTGTTTTGTGGTCTAGTGAAGTACCAATTAAAGTAAAGGATGGTATCATTGGCTCAAATAGTTTTGTTCCAGCAAGCGCAGGATTGATGATTGCTAGTTATGTTATACAACAACTCATTAAGAAAATTTGATTTAACTAAAATTCTAAATGTTCGCTATATCCAAAAAATGTATTTCTGCTGATTGATGAAATGACTAAAGGAGAAAATGCAACTACTTTTGTCCCTAACGTCATTCAATTTGTTAGTGAAAGAACAATTATAGTTACAGTCAATAGACTATTTTCAAATAGATACATACTGTGTTATACTGATAAAGTATAGGAGTAAGTAGTATGCGTAGTAAATTTATGGAATATTTAGAAAAGGATCATTCTTTTGATAAGTTGACCCTTCTAGGAATATTTTGCTTAATCATTGTTATTACAGGATGTTTTGGCTGGCTTTATGAATTTATTTTTTATTTCTTTAACGGAGGCATGAAAGAGTTTTACTGGCGTGGAGGAAATTTTCTTCCTTGGATTAATATTTATGCAACAGGGGCATTAATTGTTTACTTTTTAACTTATCGTTATCGAAAAAAGCCAGGAAAAGTATTTTTGATTGGTGTGCTTTCTTCTGGTATTTTAGAATATTTTTCAGGACTAGGGATGTATATCATTGGAAATGGTATGCGTTGTTGGGACTATAACCAAGAGATTTTAAGCTTTGGAAGTATTCAAGGTTTTGTTTGTCTTAGAAGTGTTTTAGTCTTTGGAGTATTTAGTTTATTACTAATTTATACTGTTGTGCCTTTATGTTTTTATCTAGCCAAAAAGATTCCTAAAAAGATATTCTTAACGATTAGTTTTACTTTATGTACGATTATTTTAATTGATGAATTTTATAATTTATTATTTGCTAGAATTTTAAATACCCAAAGGGCAACTGCAATATATCGAAAGCTAGGATTCAAGTTTGTTCATTTTAAATAAATTAAATCAAACTTCAATAAAGGATATAACATTAAAAACTCTAATTCAATAAGGATAAAGAATTAGAGTTTTCTTTTTCTCAAAACTTTCGATACAAAGAGATAACTTTTCCTAAAATTGTTTTATCTTCTAGAGAAAGTTCTTCTTGATTTACTTTTAACATTTCTTGATTATCACTTTTTAAATATTGTCCAACTAAAAGGTGGTTCTTACTTGTTAATACGACGATTATATCGTTAATACTTACTGCACTTTTCTCTTCAATTACTAAAATATCTTGGTTAAAAATACCAGCGTTCATCATTTCATTCCCTCGCACGATTAAGGCAAATCCATTCTTTTGATTAGAAGTGATTGCTACTGGTAATTTAATAATTTCACTAGCTAAACTTAATAATTCTTTTATATTACCTTTTAAATTCATATCAATAAGAGGAATTGAAATAATCCCATCTTTTTTATCCTGATACTCATTAGGTACCAATAATTCAATGGTTCTATTTTTGCCAAGTCCTTTTTTCAAATATCCTTTTTCTTCTAATAAAGTAATATGCGCATGAATCGTTGCACTAGAACGTAAATTAATCATTGTACCAATTTCTCTTACGGTAGGAGGATACCCATTTTTTGCCATAAATATTTTAATTGCTTCTAAAACTCGCTCTTGCTTACTTGTTAATTGTTCCATTGCCTTTCTTCCACCTCATTCTTCGTTTATCATAGCATAAAAATCTTACCATTGTCAAACAAACGTTCATAAAATTTTCAGTACCAAATAAAAGATTTCATGTTATAATAAACTACATAGCAAAATGGATTAAAGGAGAAGTAAGGATGAAAAAAATTGTTTTAGTAGACGGAAATAATCTATTATTTAGAAGTTATTATGCAACAGCTTATAACGGAGTAATTATGCGTAATTCCAAAGGATTTCCAACGAACGCCGTTTATGGTTTTTTAAATATGATAAATAAAATTATCGAAGAAGAAACACCTAGTTATATGATTGTTGCTTTTGATAGAGGAAAGACCTTTCGTCACGAACAATACGATTGGTATAAAGCAGGAAGACGTGAAACCCCACAGGATTTAATTGATCAATTTCCAATTGCCAAAGAATTTTTGGATTATCTTGGAATATTTCATTATGAAATTGATAACTATGAAGCAGATGATATCATTGGAACCATAGCAAAAAAAATCGATGAGGAACCTGAGTTTTTAGGAACTATCATAAGTAGTGATAAAGACCTTTTACAATTAATTAGTCCTAAAGTCGTTGTTAAATTATTAAAGCAATCTAGTCATATTTTAATGAATGTGGACACTTTTCATGAAACTTATGGAATTGACCCCATTAACATGATTGATTTAAAGGCGTTGATGGGAGATTCATCAGATAATATTCCAGGAGTAAAAGGAATTGGCGAAAAAACAGCTCTACAATTACTACAAAAATATAAAACACTAGATGGAATTTATGAGTGTCTTCCTTTAATTGGCGGAAAAACAGAAGATAAACTTCGTCTTGAAGAAAAACAGGCTTATATGAGTTATGATATTGCAACAATTTACCGAGAAGTGCCACTTGAATTTTCTTTAGAAGATTTAAAAATTAAACCCATTAATTATGAAGAATATCTTACCTTACTTGAAGTAATGGAGTTTAACTCCTTAATTCGTAAATTAAATCAGCAAGGAAATATTCCTCAAATTAAGCCTAAAGAATCAAAGAAAGATGTTAAAAAAGTGATATATGTTAGTTCCCTTAGTCAATTAGTATTAGATGAAGATTATGCTTTTTATTTAGATACTATCGGTAGCAATTATCATGATTGTCTAGTGCGGGGAGTAAGTTTTTATAATGAAAAGGTAAACTATTATGTACCATTTGATCTATTAAAGGATGATTATACGATTTTTAATAGTACATTGGCAAAGTATACATATGATGTGAAAAAGGCTGTTGTGATTTTTAATCGTTATCATATTCCTTATCAAAATTTAGTCTATGATGCAATGATTGCAACTTATTTACTAAATTATGATGTAAAAGATGATGTTGCTCATGTTGCTAAATATTTTGATCATGATATTCCCTATCACGAGGATGTCTTTGGAACTGAAAAAAGACCTAAGAAAGTAGAAGATTTAGTGATTTATCAAATCTCTTGTGATAAGGCAATGTTTATTTTTGAAACCAAAATAGAGATTTTACAACGACTAGAGAAAGAAGAGCAACTTCATTTATATCAAGATATTGAGTTTCCCCTTGCTTTTGTTTTAGCAAAAATGGAGATAGAAGGAATTTATGTGGATAAGGGTTATCTAGAAGAAATGGGTAAGGAATTAAAGGTTAAAATTGATGATTTAGCTAAGGACATTTATGAATTTGCTAATATGGAATTTAATATTTTATCAACAAAGCAACTTGGAGAAATCCTATTTGAAAAAATGGCTATTCCATATCCTAAAAGGGTAAAAGATGGAACTTATTCCACTAGTAAAGACATTTTAGAAAAATTAATAGGGGTACACCCAATTATTGAGAAAATCTTGGAGTACCGTACTTTATCAAAGCTTTATGCGAATTACACTGTTGGATTGATTGATGAAATTAGGGATGATGGTAAAATTCATACCATTTATACTCAGACGTTAACTAGAACAGGAAGACTTTCTAGTGTAAGCCCAAATTTACAAAATATTCCTGCAAAACTTGAATATGGAAGACTAGTTCGAAAAGCATTTATTCCAAGAGAAAATGGTTATTTGTTATCTAGTGATTATTCACAAATTGAACTTAGAATGTTTGCTCATATGTCGCAAGCAGAAAACTTGATTTTAGCATTTAAAAGTGGAGAAGATATTCACACTAAAACGGCAGCGGATATTTTTAAAGTCGATATTACTGATGTAACGAAAGAGATGAGAAGAGCTGCAAAAGCGGTAAATTTTGGTATTATTTATGGAATTAGTAGTTTCGGTTTAAGTGAAGACTTGAAGATTGATTTAAAAAGTGCTAAAGATTTTATCGATACCTATTTAGATACTTATCCTGGAATTAGGGAATACATGAGTGAAGAAGTAAAAGATGCTTATCGCGATGGATTTGTGAAAACGATAATGAATCGTAAGAGAAATATCGAAGAATTACACAGTAAAAATTATATGGTACGTCAGCAAGGAGAGCGAATGGCTTTAAATACGCCTGTTCAAGGAAGTGCTGCTGATATTTTGAAAAAAGCGATGTTAGAGATTGATAAAGAGTTTTCTAAACGTCATTTAAAAAGTAAAATGCTTCTTCAAGTACACGATGAACTTGTCTTTGATTGCTTAGAAAATGAATTAGAAGAAATTAAAGAATTAGTAAGAGGAATTATGGAGAATGTGTATCCTTTATTGGTACCATTAAAAGTAGAAATATCAATAGGAAAAAATTGGTATGAAGCGAAGTAGGTGATTTTATGCCAGAAAAACCAGAAGTAATTACAGTTGCTAAGACACTAGAGCGACATATTTTAGGAAAAACGATTGAAAAGGTGGATATCTATTGGGATAATATTATTGAGTATCCTTCTCTTAGTGAGTTTAAAAAGCGCATATCTAGACAAATTATTAAGAAGATTTCCACTAGAGGAAAATGGATTGTAATGGAATTATCTAATGACTATTTATTGGTTCATCTTAGAATGGAAGGAAAGTTTTTTTACCGTGGGATAAATGATTCTAGAGGAAAACATGAACACGTGGTAATTACTTTTACTGATGGACTTCAATTACGTTTTCATGATACAAGAAAATTTGGGAAATTTCGTCTGATGAACAAAGAAGAATGGAACAAAGTCCCTCCATTATCTCTTTTAGGATATGAGTATAACGATAAAAATTTAACTAAGGAATATTTATATCAAGCTTTAAAGTCAAGAAAGTTACCCATTAAAACGGTATTACTTGATCAAAGTATTATAGCAGGAATTGGAAATATTTATGATGATGAGATTTTATTTCTTAGTCATTTGTCACCGTTAATGAGTGCGAATAAAGTTAGTTTAGATAGTTGCCAAGAAATTATTGATAATACTAAAAAGGTACTTGACTCTGCTATAGCACTAGGGGGGACAACGATTCGTTCATATACTTCTGATGAAGGAGTACATGGAAAGTTTCAACAAATGCTTTTAGTCCATGGCAAAGAAAATGAATTATGTCCAGTTTGTGGCAATACCATTATCAAAATCAAAGTCGGTGGTAGAGGAACGTATTATTGTAAAAAATGCCAAAAAGATAAGATAAATTCTAAAGGAGAAAGATTAAAATGATAGAAAAAGTAAGAAATTTAGTAAATGAGTTGTTAGCTAAAGATAACTTTGGACATGGGATGGAACATATTGATAGAGTTTTAGCGTTATCGCTAAAATTTGCTAAAAAGAACATGGAAATGAACTTCTTGTTTCCTTAATTGCTTTACTTCATGATGTAGATGATTATAAATTATTTGGAATAGAAAGTTCAGAAAAGCTTATTAATGCTAAAAAAAATTATGGATGAATGTGGTGTGGCTCAAAATACTCAAAATCAAGTATGTTTAGCCATTAGTCACATTGGTTATAATAAGCGATTAAAAGGAATACTTCCTACAACTCTTGAAGGAAAAATTGTTTCTGATACTGATATGTGTGATGCTTTAGGGGCAAATGGTATTTTAAGAGTTTATGCTTATCAAAACAAAAAAGGAAAACCATTTTTAATAGAGAAGTATTTTCTATAGAAAAGATGAATGCGGAGCAATATATTAAAAAAAGTTCAGATAGTGGCGTTTGTCATATGTTTGAGAAAATATTAAAACTTAAAGGTCTAATGTTAACAGAATCTAGTAGGATAGAAGCAAAGTTAAGACATAATATCGTTGTTAATTTTCTATATCACTTATTCTATGAAGAAAATGCCCTTGATTGGATTAACTATTTAAATTGCTATTTAAAAAAGGAAGAAAAAGAAAAGACAAAGACAATTAAATTTTAAAATTTAAAAATATGAGAAGTTATAACGTTGTACTCATATTTTTTTCCTTTGATTTTGTTGATTCTACTAAGCGTTTGTTGTAAATTGATTTAATTGGTGTTTACAATGGTCTTGGGTGATGAAAGAAATGGAAAATGAAAAAATTGGCAAGTATATTGCTACAAAAAGAAAAGAAAATGGACTAACACAAAATGAATTAGCACAAAAACTACAAGTAACTGATCGTGCTGTTTCCAAATGGGAACGAGGTAGGAGATGCCCTGATATTAGTTTATTAGAACTATTAGCGAATCTACTAGGAGTTAGTGTTTTAGAGCTTTTACATGGCGAAGATATTAAAAAGGATGAAAATCAAGTACTTATACACTTATTAAAAAAGGAAGAAAATAGAATCAAACGCTGGAAAATATGTTCTTATGTCATGCTAAACTTACTTCTTTTCTTCTTTTGCAGTATCTTTTTTCTTGGTGTGATTTTTCCTTTTATCGTAGAAAATAATTCGTCTTTAAATAGCTACCAAATCATATCAGAAAGTATGGCTCCAAAATATGGTGTTTACGATATGGTTTACACAAAAAAGGTACCTTTTGATAAAGTGAAAGTAAATGATGTTATTGCTTATCAGGAAAATATTAACGGAGTAAATATGATTATCATTCACCGAGTGTACGATAGAGAAAATAATGATTTATCTTGTTTAATTACTAAAGGGGATAACAATAACAAAATAGATGAATATTGCCTTTCTTCTAAAAATTATTTAGGAAAAGTAGTATTTCATGTTCCACTTTTTGGAAAATTCTTAAAAGAAAATAAGAAAATTTCTCCTTTTTATAGCATAATGTTAGCACTTGGCATAGGAAGTATTCTCTATTTAGATTATCTAGCAATAAGAAAAACAAGAAGCATTTAGAAAAAAAGTCTCTACTTAACACTTGACACAAAAATTTCTTGACTATTTACGTAAAGAAAGCTACAATGATATTAGGAGGGTGATAGGCAAAGTGGAGAATTTAAATCAGTTGTTAGTGGAACTTGGAATTTCAAAGGTACGTTTAGCAAAATATTTAGGTGTTTCTAGACAAATGCTTTATAATTATCTTGCTAATCCTTCTTTAGATGATTGGCCAAAAGAAAAAGCAGTTCGATTACTTAGTTTACTAGGAATCAAATCTAAAGACGACTTGGGTCAATTAAAAGTGACAAACGAGTATATTCTAGAAGTAGAAAGTAAATTAAACGAGGGAGTGAAAGATACTTCTAATCACGAAGTTTTAGCAGATTTAAAAGGATTCAATAAAAAAGAACAAGAAGTATTATCGAATCTTATTCAATTATTAAAAGAAAAACTACAAAATGATAAGACAAAAGAAACTTATTATGCTTATCGATATTTGTATCATTTCCTTCAGTCTATGGATACAACGAAGGAAATTAAATACATTTTAGGATATATGTCTAAGGCTTTAGGATTTACTAATCCCATGGAGTTTGTGTTTAATCAAGAAAATCAATTTACTTTTGAGGGAATTATGTTTTCAGCAATGACTTTATACACTAATGGTGGAGCATCAAGAAATAAAATTGTTGATTCACATCGACGTTTCATTCAAAAAATTGAACACAGCAAAGAAGAAACATTGAGCCGTACACAAGAGCTAACTACGGCTAAGGCACAAGCTTTAAAAGAACTGGGTTATACAGAAATCAACGAAGAAAATGCTAAAGAAGTGTTAGAAAAAATAGCGGAGATACAATCTCGTGGAGTATAGGAAACTATATTCTTTTTTTTGCTAACTTTTACGTAAAATTATGTCAAATTAATTGTTTGCCTTTTTTTTCAATGCTATACTGACCTTATATTATAATTTCTCGTTATAATATAAAATATTAAGAAGGGAGGTTCATTATGCAAAACAACATAGAGAAAAGAAAAATGGCTGTTGTTGTTATTGCTGTCATCATTGTTTTATTAGGTTCTTTATTCATCAATAAAGTGACACTGGATAAAAAAAGCATCAATCAAAATCGTCAAGAAAGTGAAAATCAAAATCAAGAAACACCAAAGGAAGATGATAATCACTTAGGTAATGAAGATGATTATCTAGACAATAATAAACAAGAAAACAATAATTCATCTTTAGAAGAATATTATCCAATAAAGCCTACTATTTCTAATGGGAATTCTATTGATAAGGAAAAACCTAAGGTAGTACCTAACATTTCTTTACTTGGCAGTGACATCATTTATGTAGAAATCAATTCAAATTATGAAGATTTAGGCGCTATCGCAGAGGATTCTATCGATGGTAACATTACTGATAAAATTATAATTTATAATTCAGTAGATTTAACCAAGTTAGGAACTTATACCATCTCATATTACGTTTCCAATACCAGTGGTCAAAGTGCTAGTGTGGAACGAACAATTGTAGTCTTTGATGATGTGAGTCCTATTATTACGGTTAATCAAGAAATAGACAAAAAACTTGTATTTTTAGATGCTAATCGCAATTTAGAATTTATAAATCACGAAATTACGGTATGGGATAATTCTAATCATGATATAAGCTTAGAAATTAGTTATTGGTATCATCCGTTTATTGGTAATGCATTCAATCAAGAAGAAAATGATTTAACAACACTGGAATATACTAAAGTAGAAAAACTTGATTTATCGCAACTAGGAATTTATCAATTAGATTATGTAGCAGTAGATGAAAGTGGCAATAGAAGTGATAAAGTATCCGTTTGGTATATGGTAAGGGATGTCAAAGGTCCTACGATTAAGTTATCTGTTATGGGAACTTCATATGCGATGATAAATCCTAAAACAATAATTGATGTTTTTGATGATTTTAGTGATAAACTTAATACTTATTATGCTTGGTCAACATCAAATAAAATTGCACCAGTTGATTATCAAAACATTGCTAATCATCAAGAAGTATCACCAAGTAATGGGATACATTATCTATGGGTCAAAGCTGTAGATGAGTTTGGTAATACAACTGTATTGGTAAGTGATAAATTTGAAAAAGATGATACGTTATTAAAGATTCAAGAGTTTAAAACAAAAAAAGAAAATCATCAAAGTTTCATTCAAATTGGATTAGATTATGCTAACATTAAAAAAATAGATGAGATTAGTCAAATTAAGCTATCGCTATACCACGATGAAAAGTTAATTGCTAGTGCGGTTAGTAATGATAAGTTATACAATCTAAGTTTAAATCAGGATAAATTATCACTTAGAACAAAGATAGTTATTCAAGGCGAAAAAGACGAGAGTAGTGTATTTGATGTAACAGAAGAAAATGGTAGATATCATCTAGAAAATCCAATAACAACCTTGGTGGTTACCTTAATAAAGGATAATGGTCAAGTATTAGAAGTAGAAAGTACATCTATAGATGAGTCAAATATTTGGTGGGAACAATTGTTTGTAGATTTTGATTATTTAGTTGGAAAAAATAGGGGAGATTACTCTACTATTCAAGAGGCGATAAACGAAATATCAAATGATAAATTGTTATATCTTTTACCAGATACATATATAGAGGATTTAACGATTTCTAAGAATGTGATTATTTTAGGAACGGATAAAGAAAAAACCATTATCAAGGGAACTACAAGCATAATGGGAAACATTGATGTATCACTAGTGAACTTGACGCTTCAATCTAGTTTAGAAAGTCCTGCTGTAATCACCTTAAATGATGGTACGCTACAAATGGTTGATAGCATTATCGAAGATGGAAAAGTAGGAATTAACGCTACAGGAAACGCAATTTTAAGATTAAATGGCGTTTTGATAAAGAATTTTGTTGATTCTGCCATAATCGCTCAAGATAATGTTTCATGTAACATTACAGATAGTGAAATCATTGGAACAACTAAGAATGAAAATGGTATTATTTTATTGGATAATGCATCTAGTAATATATCTAATTCCATTTTTAGCAATTTAAACTATGGTATTCGCATTCATGAAAAGTGTAAAGATAATGTAAAGTTAGGGGAGGGGATAACTTTCTCTAATTGTATAGAAGACTTACATATGGATATGGATGATGCTATAGATGAAGATATCATTAATGATGATACATTAAATCAAGTAGATACAAAAGATGAAGATTTGGAAACTAATGATGAATTAACAAGTGAAAATTTATCTATAGAAAATCTAGATGATTCAATGAGCCTTAATGAAACTTTAGACTCTAATGAAATTTTAGAAACATCATCGATGGATTCTATTACAACAACAGAAGATATTATAATAGATCAAGCTATTATAGAATAAAAAAGAAACTATTTCTCAAATATGAGAAATAGTTTTTTTATGGAAAAAGCACGCGTATTTTAGTGCATTGAGAATACTTAAGATGGATATTTATACAGCTTGATACAAGTAAAATATATGATTTAGTAAATAAATCATATTAATATGGTTATATGAAATAATCAAATTAATTTAAAGCCATTAATTAGTAACAAAATAATAATAAAAAGAAGTATTTAAAAAGTTTTTTCTATATATTTAATTAATATAAATAAAAAAGAAGTTTTACAACTTCCGATAATCATAATTATGTTAACTTGCTATATGGGATAAAAATACATTTTAAATACATTTTAAATACATTTTAAATATATTTTTACTTTCTTCTTTATTTTACAATAATTTCAAATGAAGCGTTATTAGTAACCACACCTGAATAAAAGATAAGTGAGTATTTATCCTTTATAGGAACCTCATAAATTAGTTCATAGGTAATTTCCTCATTTGATGGTATAGACATATTTTCGCTAGAAACAGGCGAATAAGGCTTGTTGTCTATCAATAAGGAAAAACTATTACTATTTATATTAGCACTGTTTTTGCTGGTGTTTTTAATCTTAAAAGATAAAAGCATAATCTTGTTTCCATCGCTTGCAGTTAAATGCAAATATTCATCTTTAAAGGTTGCCTCCTTTAACATAATTTGAAAATGATCTATCTTTGCAAGTTCTTCTACTCGATAAGAAGTTTTATTTTCTTCCTTTAAAGATAAATCCTGACATCCCGTCAAAAAGGGAATACTAATTATTCCTACAAATAAAAATTTTAATAATTTACTTTTTTTCATTGTCCCTACTCTTCTTTCTTAATGTTTCAATTTTATTATAACGAAAATTTTAAAAATTATAAAGTATATTTTAATGTTTTTTCCATCATACTATAACTGGAGGTAAAAATCATGGCAAAAAAGAAAGATGAAAACATCAATAAAAGCATTAAATGCGACGTAGAATCTTGTCAACATAATGACTGTGACTGTGGTTGTTGCACGTTAGATGAAATCAAAGTTAGTTGTCAATGTGCTAGCGATGAAGCAGAAGAAAAAGATGTAACCATTTGTGATAGTTTTGAATGCAAATAAGGAACAAGGAGTACATTTTACTCCTTTTTCTTCGCGCTTTTTGATAAAAATATGCCAGTTATGTTAAAATGATCCTAATTTTGAAGGGATGGAAATAATTTGAAAGATTTTATTACCAGTATCAATATATATGAAACACTTTTATTATTTTTAATTTTAGTACGCTGGTTTATTTTAATTGTCAAAATCAATATTGTTGAAAATAAAGAGGAATAAGAAGTTTTAACAAAAAGAGAAAACTTAAAATTAAGATGGTTAATTATATGCTACTGTATTAGTATTTTCGTCTTAATTTATCTAATATATATTAACCTCCCCTATTTGCAAAATTTAGAGTTAATTATAATGTTTTTTACTATTTTCTTTGGTATTATCTTAACTTCTCCAATGAGAATTTCTAAAATCCTACAAACAAAAACAACATCTGATAAACAACTTGCTTCGTTATGTCTTCCAGTATCTATACTTTACTTATTTTCTCATATTTCTCATCCATTTATTAGTAAACTATTTTCGAGTTTAAAACCTTTTGATCAGGAATTATTACTGATTAGTTATCTTACCTTAAGGTTATTAATTATTTGTTATTATACTACACTAGGATTATTTTTCCTTGGAAATACTAATAAGAAATTTTTTGCAAACATAACCAAAAAAAATGGATAACTATATTAATAGACAAGAGCATAGAAGTTATTCTATACTTTGGTATCATCATGATGATGGTAGCAAATTAGGAGGAATACTGACTTTATTCGTTATTCTTATAAGAAAATAATTTCACTCCTATTTCAATTCATAAGTTATTTACTTCATCAATATGAACATTTTTGTAATAATCCGTCAACATATTCTAATTTTCTTAAAATTTCTGTTGTAATTTCTCTATTTATAATGGAACTTACTATTTTATTAAATCCATTTCAAGAGAAGGTAGAATCAATATTTAACTTTCTAGCCCTTACGATAATTATTCCTATGATTATTAAAAACATCAAAAAAATGACAAATAAAAAATCTAGGAATAATTACCATATGACTTTTAAAGAAGAGTTCCCTACTCTTCTTTATTGTAAATTAGATAAAACACTTGTACCTATTTCGGGTTCTTCTACTTGAAAATTATCAGCGATTAATGCACCTATATCCGCTAAAGTAGCAAATGGCGATAGAATACCAGGATTTTTGAAGTCCCTACTAAATAAGATAACAGGTACATTTTCCCTAGTATGATCGCTTCCTTGAAACGTTGGATCATTACCATGATCTGCTGTAATAATAAACAAATCTTCTGTTCCTAATTTATTTAACATCAAAGGAATTTCTACATCTAATTCTTCAATTGCTTTAGCATAACCGATAACATCTCTTTTATGGCCATATAAAGAATCAAAATCACTTAAATTAGCATAACATAATCCCGTAAAATTTTTATCCATAATCGAAGATAATTTATTCACCACATCATGATTATCCGTTGCTTTAATCACCTTAGTAATTCCGTCTCCATCAAAAATATCATTGATTTTTCCAATAGAAATGACATTTAACCCATGATTCTTTAGCGAACATAAAATAGAGTCTTTTGGAGGTTTTACTGCATAATCACATCGTTCATTTGTCCAGTGAAAGTGTCCAATGTTTCCTGTAAAAGGTCTAGCAATGACTCTACCTACTTTCCAATCTTCTCTTAAAGTAATCTCTCTAATTTTTTCACAATATTGATGTAGTTGTCCAACGGATACAATAGCATCATGAGCAGCCACTTGTAAATTTGAATCAGAATTGGTAAATACAATCAATGAGCCATAATTTACTTGCGTTTCCCCAAGTAATGGTAACACTTCATCTTCTTCCATCCGTTTGTTTCCAATAACACTTCTTCCTGTTACTTGTTCAATCATTTCAATTAATTCTACTGGAAATCCATTTTGGGTAAAGGTCTTAAATGGAATAGTAGATTTTATGCCCATCATTTCATAATGTCCTGATAAGGTATCTTTGCCCACATTTGTAGGACGAGCAATGGTATAATAAGCGTCTACTTGTTTATTTTCATCCATTTGAATCGTATTTAAAAAGCCTAACTTTTTTAAATTGGGAATAAACAAATCATAGTTTTCTTTAATATGTCCTAGGGTATTAGCACTAGTATCTTGATACTTATCAGCATCCATTGCTGCACCTACTCCTAGGGAATCTAATACAATTAAAAAAATTCTTTTAAATCTCATTTTTCCTCTCCTTTTTCGTCTTTTCTTAGATGATGTTTTTTATAGTCATCGTGTACTTTTTCATTAGAAACATGAGTATATATTTTGGTTGTCGTAATATCTTCATGCCCTAGTAGTTCTTGAATTACTCGAAGATTAGCTCCACGTTTTAACATGATGGTTGCAAAGGAATGTCTTATCGTATGGGGAGACACTTCTTTTTTTATGCCTTGCTTTAATAGAAGCTTCTTTAAGTTTTTAAAAAAGCCTTGTCTAGTAATTCCATTTCCATGATTATTTAAAAATAGAATATCTGTAGCTGGTTTACCTTTTACTAGTAAAAAAGGACGAACTTCTAGGTATTTTTCTAAATAATATTTTGCGTAATCGCCAAAGGGAATCATTCTCTCTTTTCTTCCCTTTCCTTTGATTTTAACCAATTGTGTAGAAAAGTCAAGGTCAAAAATTGTTAACTTTATTAATTCGCTAACGCGCATACCTGTAGCATACATCAATTCTAGCATAGCTTTGTTACGGTAATCAAAGGCATTATTTAAGGGAATATTTAAAAGTTGTTCCATTTCTTTAGCATTTAGCACTTGTGGTAGACTACGTCCAATTTTAGGAGGATTAATCCCTGATGTGACATCGGCTGAAATTTGTTTTTCTCTTACTAAATAAAGAGAAAATCTACGCATGGTAGTTAAGTGTCTAGCCATACTTTTAGCACTTAAAGTGCATCCTAAAAAGGTTAAATACTCTTTTACCATTTTTTTCGTTAATCGATTTACTAAAAAGTCTTTATTATCTATCTTTCCTACACGATTATTATAGTGTTCATCTAGCCATCTGATGAATAGTTTTAAATCTTCTTGATAAGAATCTGTTGTAGCTTTGGCTAATCCTTTTTCAATTTTACAGTAGTCAATAAAATCATTCTTGGCATCTTCAATTTGCATTTTACCACCAAGTATAGTTTATCATAAAATAGAAAATTTGGATATATATTTGTTAAGGAAAATATAGCACATTAAGTCATATATATCAGCTTTCCTATTGCCATTAACCTAAAACCTACACTAATAATGTCACCCCTAAATCATTTTTTCAATAAAGCTTCTAATACAATTGTACCATAGGTTTTAAAGGAAAAATGGAAGTTTAACTAATACTTAGCTAGAAAACAAAAAGAACCGAAGTCCTTTTTATAAAATCTCCTCGATATTATCATTACCACTTTGATTAGCCTCACTAGTCGTGTTAGAAGTAATTTTTGTAGAATCAAACTCTTCGATAAATTTAACTTGTACTGGACGACTACGTGTTACAACAAAGCCAAAGTATGGTGGTAACTCTTCTCGATGTTCCCTAGTCACTTTGTTAATTTTTAAGGTAAATTGATCTCCTAAACCATTCCCTAAGTAAATTCCATAATTTGGATTTACCACATTTTTATACCAGGATTCTAGCTCTAGTCGTTTTGCTTTCTCCACATTTGCTACAATAATAAAGTGAATTAATCCTAGGAATTTGCCCTTTTCTAAGACGCTTGCTAATAAGCTTCTATTTTCTTCATTTAACTTACTTCTAAAAGCATCAAATCCAATAATTGTACAAATAATCTTCTTTCTACTTGCAATAAAGTCTCTATTTTGATTTTTTTCTTGATATTCTATGAAAACGTCATCAATTGTTTTTTTCAACCATAAGAAGATTTCATCAAATTCTTTTTCATAATAGGAATATCCAGCATTAGGCTTAAATCCAACAATTTCTTCGGCATTAATCACTAAAACTTGTTCACGATTTAAATAGACTAACTCATTGGTTAACGCCTTATAAAAACTAGAAAACTCTAAAATATCTTGTCCTAGAATTAAATTGACATACTGCTTAGTAAAATTAAATCCCAGTGGTTCTAAGTTTTCTTTTGCAATACCTAAAATAGGTAGTCCATTCTTTAAATAAGGATAAACATGTTTCGTTTCTACTCGTTTTGGTAAAATAGGAATGCTTCTAGCCTTTTCAAATTTTTCTGCCAAATGAGAAACGACCTTTCTAATATAATCAGGAATTTGATCAACTGGTGATACAAACGCGGTTTGAAATTCATATATTTCTCCAAGATTTACTAAACCTCGACCTAGTATTTTTGACGGATACATTTTTTGAACATTTCCTAAAATATTACTATAATCCATGACATTCGTTTGTTGAAGTACGTACTCCATCGCAAAATTTTGTCTTACTTTAAAGCGAATGCCATTTAAATTGTTGATGGTTAACACAAAATAAATCCCATATTTTGGGGCTTCCCTTGTTAACTGGAAGAACTCATCTTCATACTTACTAAATGACTCTTGATAAGCTTCATAATTATTAATAACAACCACAATTTGAGGAATTTCCTTTCCACTTTGCTGTAAAAAACCTTGAATAGTTCCATTAAATGGTGCAAACAATTGTTTTCTTTTTTCAATAATATCATCCATCATTTTATAAAAGTTATCCATTTTCTCATCTTCAGTCACTGTGATAATATCACCTACTTGTGGAGCATTTTCAAAACTTTTTAGCGTCTCTGATCCAAAGTCTAGTAAATAAATATTTACTTCATTCGTTGTATATGTAGTAATTAACGAGTAAAATAATGTCGTTAAAAAGTTTTCTTTACCGCTACCAGTCATTCCATAGATAATTGCATTACCATTTTCACTAAAAGGAATAGTTAACAAAGATTGACTTTGCTTATTTGGCATATCATATTCTCCAACAATGGGATTGATTATATGTTTTACTTTTTGGTATTGATACTTTTGAATTAAGCCTTGAACAGCAATATAACTAGGAAGTTTCTCTAACCATAAAGGACGCACCTTAATATTTATCTGTTTTGCCGCTTGAATTAAATAAGTAACAATATTACTTAACTCTTCCCCGTGAGCTTCTATTTTTTCTTTTTTATGTTCAACATCCACTTCATGATAAATCACACCAATGTCATCAATAAATTCCAGCTTAGTATCCACTTCTTTTCTTGGCTTATCAACAGGTAAATAAGTTGCACCGCACCATGCTGCTTGACCTAAGACAAAAATTTCATTATATCCTACTTGTAAATAAAATCTTCCTGTTTGCGTTAATAATGCAGCTTCAGGAGATTTAATTACCTCGGTACTATCAGATTTTTCTTGAACACGTAAACATACCCTAAATCTTGTATTACTCCAAATTTGATTATCCACGATACCTGATGGTTTTTGTGTTGCTAAGATCAAGTGAACGCCTAGGCTTCTACCAATTCTAGCAGTAGAGATCAACTGTTGCATAAATTCTGGTTGTTGTGTTTTTAACTCTGCAAATTCATCGGTAATGATAAATAAATGGGAAATGGCCTCATCAACCACCCCTGCTCGATATAATTGTTGGTACTTATAAATATCAATCGTATTTTCTTTTGATTTAGCACGCGCTTCATTAAACATTCTCTGCCGACGCTTTAACTCACTATCAATTGATGCAAACGAACGTTTAATCTCAGTTGCATCCAAGTTAGTAATGGTTCCTACTAAATGTGGTAATCTCTCACCTGTTAAATGATTTTCTAAACTTCCACTTAATCCTCCACCTTTATAGTCAATCAAAATAAATTGAACTTCTTCTGGATGATAATTAACTGCCATTGATAAAATGTAAGTAATTAAAAGTTCACTTTTACCACTACCTGTCATTCCAGCAACTAAACCATGAGGTCCAGCGTATTTTTCATGTAAATCCAAGCGAATTAACTCTTGATTTTTTCCAACGCCAATAGGTGCTTGTAATGATTGAATCGGGTTATTTTTCTGCCATCTAGAAATCGCATTTAACTGTTCCACAGTACCAATTTGATACATATTTAAAAAGCTTAACTTACTTGGTAGTTTTCCTTCCACATTTAAAGTAATATCTAAAGGAATATTGGCTAAGACTCTAGCGCATTCTTCTAATTCTAAAGGGGTTGTAAAATCAATTTGAAATCTAGTTGTATTTGCGTTTAGTACATTGGCAAACAAATCAGAGTTTTTACTATTCGCATGAATAAACGTTTGACAAGATGTTGGAAGTGTTGATACATTATCATTTAAGATAATCACACTAAAGCCCATATTCTTCTTACTTTCTAAAATGTGATTAATAAAATCAAAGTGTCGAACAGCTTTAAAATCGTCAATAATTAATAAATAATGAAAAGGTATTGTATCCTCTTCTATTCTTTTTGATAAGTCGTGTTCTAGAAAATAACAAACTTCTTTTATATCGTCAGTATTAGAAGCAAAAAAACGCATTTTTTTATCATCACGGAAACAGTGAGGTAGAAATTTACTAAACTTCCAATCTTCCTTTTGACATTCATTAGTAAAAATTACAATTTTTAAATCATCATAAGAATGAAATGCCACAAGTTGTAAAATAATATTTTCAATCAATCTTTGGTTGACCTTTCTATTACCGATGATAGCGACAATATATTGTTCAACTAATGATAACGTAATAGGAACATCTACTAAATTTTTAGGTTCACTCCCTAGCGAATTTAGCATTTCTCGTAAATTATCTTCTTCTAAAGTAAAATGTTCTACTGGATAGTCAATACTAATTTTCATTGGAATAGTACCCATTCCAAGGCTTACCGTTAAAAAGTCTTGCTCTTCCTTTTTTCGCTCCCACAAATTAAATTTTTGATGAAGAATTACTTGTTTACATTCTTCTAGTGATAAATTATTTTCTAATAAAATATGTCTTTGCTGACGAATGGTATCAATAATTACTTGACGTTTTTCTTCGATATATTCTCTATATTTCTTTTGACGTTTGGCTTCTTGCTTTTTTTGTTTTCTCTTATCAAAACGATTTGTTACAATAGGCCATAAAATAACCGATGACATCATCGCTACACACATGACAATCGATGGTAAGACATTAATTAACTTAGCATTATTGTTTACTACATTATTAACAGCAACTAATCCCATCATAGCAGATGACATTCCCATGGTAACCATTGGTCCTATAATAAGTAATAAAGGTCGATCATCTTCATTTACCTTGCTAGGAGGAGGGTCAATCACCATTTTTAATTCAGTTAAAATCGCCCGAAATCTAGGTTTTTTATGAAAATATGATGAGTCTTGATAAAGTTCTAACTCAATAAGTTCGTCACTTTCATTAACTGGAGCGATATATTCTTTTATTTGTTCTAAGATTAAAGGCGTTTTACACACCACTTTTTGAAAAGGCGAATTCACATTTAATAAAATTCCATCTTTTTTGATGATAAAAACAATCTTTAATCCCATAAAAAATAAAATATCACCCGATGTTAATGCTTTAGGTTCAATTAATAATTGATGATTTAAATATACATTTTGATCATGCATAAGATTACTAAGAATATATGATCCATTTTGATAAGTAATCTTTGCTTGAGTTGGCTTTAAGTATTCACTAGGATAGCAAATTGTATCTTCTTTGCTACTACCAATAGTAATTTCACTTAGTAGCTCTACACGATAAAAACGATTACTAGAATCTAATAAAGGAGCCATGTATAAATACATTAACTCATGTGTCGATACATTTTCTAACGTATAAAAATGATACTCCTCTAAAACAACACTAGGAATCGTCATTCCCTGTTGTTTTATTGCCACTTCATAATTACTTAGTAAAACCCAATGATTTTCTTGTGCTACTACATTAATTAAGTTATCTTCACTATTAGCAAATAAATCTTTTATCCAGTAATTACCAAAAACTTGACGAGGAAGGGCAAAATTTTTCATTTTTCCATTTTTTATGATGGACCCTTGCATAACGTTTCCCCTTTTCTCTTTTAAAATTTCATTTTCTTATCCAAAAGATGAACCCAATTACTTTTGGATAAAAAAACTTAGTGTTTTTAATTAAGTTTTTTTAATTTGAATTTCCAATAACAGATTGATCGACACTGCGATAATTTTCAACAACTTTCATTAAGTAGCGATGACAATCATCAATTGCTTGGACAAATTGTGGAAATTTTGCGCTTAACGTATCAAATTGTTCTCTAGTGTGACTAGCAGAAACTCCAGCCCAAATTTCTTCTGTTCCAATTAAACGAAACAAAGATTGGATATCATTATTTAATAATGCATCCATTTGATTAGCAGCAGATTTTAACTGTTCTGCCAAAGACATTATTTGTTCATAAGTTAATTTTGAACCACCTAGCATTTTTTTTCTCCTTTCTATAAGTTAATTGCCCCTTCATTATCTTGACATGCTTGTTCGTATGCAGTTGCTACTCTTACCACCGTTTGTCCTAACTCTTCAATAGTATCAGACAATTTTTGCATGTACTGAGATTGTTCGGTGATTGCATTAGAATACTTCATGGCATCACTTCCTTGCCATGCATCTTTTAACTGATTATTAATATTCATAATCTTGTTTAAAAGTTCACGAAATTCTTGACCTTTATTAGCGATTTGATTTCCTGTAGTTCTAGTTTCTTCGTAATTGATGTTTAAATCCATATTGCCACCCCCTTTCCATCCTTAGCCTCTTTACTAATTCTATAATCTTATATAAATTATATCATAAAAAAGTAAATTCAAGCAACCATTCTTTTTTGATGATTATTTGTTTTTGATAAAATTAAGATATTTATCATAAGAACTATCTTTCATGTTATCAACGTATTTATACCACCAATCGTATTCTGTTCCTTGACTATCTTTATAATGGTTTGGATTTTGTACCCAGTTATTATCGTAAATATTACTTCCCTTTGCTGGTACCCATTCTGCATTAGCTCCATTATATAAAGGGTTCATGTTATAGGCTAAACTTTTTTCAGGATCATAGTAACTTTGTTCTTTTACCCAATCTAAGTAAGATTCCATTAACTTGGCTTGGGCATCTGTTCCATTTTCAATACTAGCAATAATATCGACATTACCATTTTCATCTAATACAGAAAAATCTTTATAATCTCCATTAGCACGCAAACCACCATAATTAAATTTATTTTGGGCAAGATTACTAGCGCCTAATCCACCTTCGAAATCCATAATCGCAAGAATTGTTGCTACGGTATCTTTATCTTCTATTCCATGACTAGCTAATGCATCAACCATTTTCATGCGAACTATATCAGGATTAATAATTTGCTTGCCCTTATATTCAGTGTAAAACATATCATCGGTAACATTGATTTCTACCTTTGGCACTTTTTCACTACTTTCCTTTTCGTTTGTATTTTTATGATCAACTTTTTTCTCTTCCTTAAGGACTGTTACTATTTTAGCAGGTTCAGTAAATAAGGAAGCTTTAGCATCGGTAGTAACACCTTCTGATTCCTTTAAACGATTAACATCCATCGCTCCAGCAAAAATATTTTTAAATTCTTCTAGTTGAATATCTGCTAAATGATAAGTAGCATAAGCACGTATTCCTGTTTCTAGACCACTGGCCATTTTATGTTCAGATAAAGCATCTTCCAGCGCTTCAATGTTTTCAATGTAAGCATTCCACCACGAATGAATATTGCTATAACCTTGATTTACTGCTTCATAAAACTCTTTTAATTCTCCTGCTACTCGGTTGTTATTAGCATCTTCACCATTAATAGCTCCACAGCTTAAATATTCCTGATAACTATTTGCATACTCATTCATTCGTTCATTAAATGTTGCAAAGGTATCTTTTAATCCTTGCATATTGACCAAAAATTCATTTTCATTAAATGAATTAAAATAATCAATCGTATCAGCGCTTTTATAAGAAGACATACTAGATTTGATAGAAAAATTTTCAATTACTATTAATTGTGCGTTTAATTTTTCTAAAACAATCGTTAATGCAGCGTTAGCTTTTTCAATTTCTTGCTCTAGCCTTGAAATTTCTGCTGCTACTTCTGGGACAATCACTTGTTTTGTTACAGTATTTCCGTTTTCATCAGTTACAGTGATGGTACGATATAGTTTAGGTAGTAGTGAAGATATTTCAGCTTGCATAGCATCAATACTTCCTTGAATGGTTTTTGCCTCTGCTTCATAACTTTTATAAGTATCTACATGATCTAAAAACTCATTATATGACATTAATCCTGCCACTAAATCTTGATAACGATTTCCAAGTTGTCCCATTAAGCTAGATAATTTACTAGCACTTTCACACCTTGCTACGCTAGGAGTAGAAATTTGATGAGCCATCTCTTTTGTTTTTGCACGTGATGCTGTTGCTATAGCGTTTGAAGTCATTGTTCTAGTGACATTAGAATCAAAAGAAACTTTCCCTACTACTCTTGATGCTGCAAGCCTTTGAGCATCAACTTGGTTGTTTAACTGATAATTTCTCATTACTGTACACCTCTATTCAATATAAAAACTATCGTCCATAGTAGACATAATTTTTTTATCTAATTGTTGATAATTTTCTTTCGTTTTTTGTAAAACACTAATACATTTTCTTAATTCAACATCTACACTTTCTATACTATTTACAAAATTTGTTAAACGATTAGCATAGAAATCAGCAGCCCTACCTTGCCATAGACTTTTTTGATTTATTGTATTTGATACTTGTTTTACTTGTTCTAGCGTATGATTGATATCTTCTACAATGGAAGTAAATTCCACAATACAAGAATCAACTTTTTCATAAGACATTTTCTCTTTCATGATTATCTCCTTATATGTTGATGTTTCTTTGGGCAAATGTTTTATCTAATAGTTCATATGCTCCTGGTACTTTATTTAAATATGTTCCATAGTGATTAATTTGTTTGGCTAACTCTTGTAATCCAATGATATATTTGCTACGGATAGCATCTTGGTAAATATTAGCATCTTCCCCACTCCATGCTTCTTGTAACTGCTCCAGCAATTGATTTAATTGTTGGATTTTTTGATTAATTTGATTTGAACACTCCATTAATTCTAATCCCAAATGACGAATTTCTTCTTTTTTAATTTCAGTAATCATAAATATATCCTTTCTATAACAATATGAGTTTAGTACCATTCCGAATATCTGTTTGTTCTAAAAGCATTTGATCTAAATATTCTTCATGAGTAATTTGATTGAGTAGAGTATAGGCATATGTCGAGATATACCTTCCATCAGATAATTCGCCAACGGCCTTTTTTAATAATTTTTTAATCGAACCTATGGTTAATTGAATAGGTAAAAATATATCGTATTCTTCTTCAATCAAAGGGACAAATAGACGCACCAATACTTTGTTTTTCAAAATCTATCCTCCTATTTCATCTTTATTAATCGTATCATAACTTTCTAATTTTGTAAATTTATTTGCAATAAAAATGTGAATCCGCTATAATAGGAAACGGTGATAAATATGTGTAGTCTTTTAGCGCAAAAATTAGCACCTAAGACAATTAATGGGGTCATTGGACAAAAGCATTTACTAGGAGAAAATAAAATTTTAAGAAATTTGGTGGAAAATAAAAAGTTGTTTTCGATGATTTTATATGGAAAACCAGGAATTGGAAAAACATCTATTGCCCTTGCTATGGTAAATGATTTGGGTGTTCGATATCGTATGCTTAATGCGACGATTAATAATAAAAAAGATTTTGATGTTGTTGTTGAAGAAGCTAAGGTGTATGATGATGGTATTGTGTTAATTATGGATGAAATTCATCGAATGAATAAGGATAAACAAGATTTACTTCTTCCACAGTTAGAAAGTGGTAGAATCACTTTAATTGGAATGACGACAAGTAATCCGTATCACGCGATTAATCCAGCGATAAGAAGTAGATGTCATTTATTTGAGTTACATGAGTTATCAAGTGATGAAATTATCGAGGGCTTGGAAAAAGCGTGTATTTCTGAATATTTAAAAGGAATTGAAATAGATAAGGATGCTATTTTACAAATTGCCAGTTTATCAGGAAGAGATTTACGATATGCTTATAATTTATTAGAGATGGCCTACTTTTCAACAAAAGATCAAAAAGTAACGCTTGATGTGATTAAGTCGATTAATAGTAAACCAGTAATTTTTCATGATAAAGATGGTGATGGATATTATGATGTGCTAAGTGCTTTGCAAAAGTCGATTCGAGGAAGCGATGTTAATGCTAGCCTACATTATTTAGCAAGATTAATTGAAGCGGAAGATTTGGATAGTATTTTTAGAAGGTTAAGTGTTATCGCTTATGAAGATATTGGATTAGCTAACCCTAATATTGGATCTCATGTGATGGCAGCAATTCACGCAGCTAATTTAGTAGGACTTCCTGAAGCTAGGATTCCATTAGGTACCTTAGTAGCAGAAATGGCTCTATCTCCAAAATCAAATACAGCACACCTTGCCTTAGATAGAGCCCTAAGTGATTTAGAAACAGGGAAATGTGGAAATGTGCCTGATCACATAAAAACAACATCTACTACTTATTTATATCCGCATGACTTTCCTAATCACTGGATAAGTCAGCAGTACTTACCAGATAACATGGTCAATAAGAAGTATTATCATCCATCTAGTATGGGTATGGAAAAAAGTTTTAAGCAAGTTTATGAAAATATTGAAAAACAAAAGAAAGACACCAAACAGCAAAAATAGTACAAAAGAAAAACGTTGAGGGAACCTTAGCGTTTTTTGTTGATTAAATTATATAAATATTTTAAAATTCATCAAAACTTCCAACAAATTCATTCATTTTCATATTAATTATAGTATACCGCAGATACTAAAAATACAAACAGATATCAAAAAAATAAGTAAAATAGCATTTTCATACAAAAAAACGTACATTTTGTACGAATTTTTAAAAATCATTTTAGAATTTATCCATTTCTATCAACGAATTTTTTGAATTTACCAATTTCATTGTCTTCCAACTCAGTCTTTTCTAATTGCTCGAATAACTTCTTTTGATCGCGTGATAACTTCTTAGGCGTAATCACTTTCATGATAAAGTACATATCTCCTTTATGATGATCAGATACATTGTTAACACCTTTTCCTTTAATTCGTTGACGATCCCCATAGTCTGTTCCTGATGGAATAGTAAGTTTAACATTTCCATATAACGTTGGTACTTCTTTTTTACATCCAAGAACTGCTTCAGTAATGGTTAGAGGAACTTCTAGGTAAATATCATCCCCTTCACGAACAAAGTAATCATGAGTTGCTACTTGAAACTCTAAATATAAGTCCCCATTACTTCCTCCGTTAGTTCCTGCTTCTCCTTTTCCTGCTACACGAAGACGATCGTTAGTTGCAACTCCAGCTGGAATGGTTACTGAAATCGTTTTATGGGCGCGAACTTTACCTTTTCCCTTACAATTAGAACAAGCTCGCTCATAAGATTTACCCTTTCCTTTACACTTTGGACAAGTTGTTTTCGTTAAGAAAGATCCTAAGATGGTGTGTTGCTCACTAGTAATGGTACCTGATCCGTGACACTCATCACAAGTTTTCTCTCCAAAACCACCTTTTCCGTCACATTCCTTACAGTTTTCAGTAACATCTAATTCAATATCACGATTTGTTCCAAAGATAGCTTCCTCAAAGGATAATTTGATGCGCATTAAGGTATCTGCTCCACGACTAGCGCGACTTGCTCTAGAACCACCGCCGAAACCAAATCCTGCTCCACCGAAGATATTATCAAAGATGTCTCCAAAATCAAATCCTGATGCATCAAATCCACCGAAGCCTCCAGCACCACCTGATGCTTGATCAAACGCTGCATGACCAAATTGATCATATTGACGGCGTTTAGCATCATCCGATAACACCGCGTACGCTTCTTGTATTTCTTTAAATTTTTCTTCAGAACCAGCTTCTTTATTAATATCAGGGTGATATTGTTTTGCTAATTTTCTAAAAGCAGATTTGATTTCATCACTTGATGCACTCTTAGAGACACCTAAGACTTCATAATAATCTTTTTTTCCCATTGTTTCACATCCTAACTTTTGTTTACTTCAATAAATTGATTGATAACATCTTGAAATAACTCTAAGGCACTTTCAATATATTTAGAGTCTTCTATATCAATATCAATGGTTTTTAATAAGGCAATTGGATAATCTTTACCACCGGATTTTAAGAAGTTAATGTATTTTTCTACATAAGTACTACCTTGTTCATTAATATTTTTTATAATTTGGCTAGCAATCGATAATCCTGTTGCATACTGATAAACATAAAATGGTGTATAAAAGTGAGGAATTCTCTCCCATTCATAGCGAATTAAATCATCAACCACAACGTCTTTTCCAAAATATTCTTGGTTTAGTTGATAATAGTAATCACTTAAATAATCGTTAGTAAGTACCTTACCTTCTTCTACACTTTTATGAGCAAACATTTCAAACTCAGCAAACATCGTTTGACGATAGATGGTACTTTTAAATAAGTCCATCATAGCACTTAATATTTCTAACTTTTCTTGTTTACTACTAGAGTGCTTTAACATATGTTGATAAAACAATAACTCATTTACAGTACTTGCAATCTCAGCCGTAAAAATAACGTAGCTATGATCTTCGTATGTATTATATTTTCTTGAATAGTAACTGTGCATAGAATGACCTAGTTCGTGGGCAATTGTGGACACATCATCAATATTTCCATTATAGTTTAATAAAACATATGGTAAGCTATCGTAACATCCCCAAGAGTATGCACCTGTTCTTTTTCCAATATTCGGATACTTATCAATCCAACGGTCAGTAAAAGCATGATTTAGTTGTTCTTGATACTCATTTCCTAAGACACTTAAGGCACTTAACACAAGATTTTTTGCTTCATCAAAAGAATACTTTCTACTTTCTCCTTCAATTAAAGGAACATAAGCATCATATAAATGAAACTCATCTAAATTTAAGACTTCTTTTTTTAGTTTAAAATATTGGTATAGTGGCTTAAAATTCTTTTTTACGGTATCAATTAAGGTTTGATAGACGCTTATTTCTAAATTATCATCATATAATGCTTCACTTAATGAACTATCGTACCCTCTTACTTTAGCATTCGTACAAGCTAATTTCACTTCTGCTTCATAAGTAGAGGCAAAAGTATTTTTATAACTAGCATACGCTTGATATAAAGTAGTAAATGCTTCCTTTCGAACACTACGATTTTTAGATTCAATAAGCCCACTATAGGTACTTTCTCTTAAAGTGATTTCTTCATCTTTTTCATTATGTACTTTTCCAAGAAGCATATCCGCATTTCGTAGAAGCGATGAAGTTTTGCTACTAGCGTTAAAGATAGAGCGAAAAGAGGATAAAAGTTGCTCTTCTTTTTCAGATAAGGTGTGCTTTTGATAACGAAATAATTGCTCAAGTACGCGCCTAAATTGGGATAATCCAGTTTCTTCATTAATGTACTTTGTTATTACTTCTTTATCCATTTTTAATAAACTAGGTTGAAAGAAAGCCATCGCTTCTTGATATTTTGATGATAATTGCTCTACTTTTCCACTTAACGCTAAATAAGTAGCATCTCCTTTATCTTGATCACTTTTCATTGATGAGTAGACAATTAATTTATCTAGTTTTCTACTAATCATACTATCTAAGAGTAAGAAAGATAAAAGATTTTTACTAGAACTTAGACAAGTATCTTGTTGCTCTTTTATTTTTGCAATCATTTCTTCTACAGTCTTAAATTCTTGTTCTACTTCTAAATTACTAGGATAAATTTTCTCTAAATCCCAAGTATCTTCTTTTACTACTTCACTACGTTTTGGCATCGTTTTATTCATTTAAAGTTTTCCTTCCTATATACACTTGAAAGTTCTAGTTACCTAGAACTTTTATCATTATTTTTCTTCGTATTCAGCGTCTTTTACACCATCATCTTTTGCTTGGTTGTCATTATTTGAAGTAGTATCGCTACTTTGTCCTTGTTGTTCTTTTTGAATGTTTTCATAAACTTTAGTAGCTAGAGCCATTGCTTTTTCGTTTAGGGCATCTTTCTTTGTTTTAATTTGCTCTAAGTCATTTTTCTCTAGGGCTTCTTTTAATTCGCTAACTAGTTTTTCGGCTTCTTCTTTTTCACTAGCATCAACTTTGTCCCCTAAATCTTTAATTGATTTTTCAGTTTGGAAAATTAATTGTTCAGCATCATTTTTTAAGTCTGCTTCTTCTTTACGTTTCTTATCGGCTTCTTTATTCGCTTCTGCTTCTTTCATCATTCGATCAATTTCATCATCAGATAGGTTTGTGCTAGCAGTAATGGTAATTGCTTGTTCCTTATTAGTTCCAAGATCTTTAGCTTTAACGTTTACAATACCATTAGCATCTATATCAAATTTAACTTCAATTTGAGGTACACCTCTTGGTGCAGCAGGAATTCCTGTTAATTGGAAACGCCCTAGGGTCTTGTTATCGTTTGCCATACTACGTTCACCTTGTAATACGTGAATGTCTACAGCAGGTTGATTATCTGCAGCAGTTGAGAATACTTGACTCTTACTCGTTGGTATTGTTGTATTTCTTGGAATTAATACAGTCATTACACCACCTAGAGTTTCAATACCTAATGATAGTGGTGTAACATCAAGTAAGACAATGTCATTAACGTCTCCAGTTAATACTCCACCTTGAATAGCAGCTCCCATTGCTACAACTTCATCAGGGTTAACTTCACGTGATGGTTCTTTACCTAATTCTTTCTTGATTAAGTCATATACCATTGGAATACGAGTTGATCCACCGACGAAGATTACTTTATCAAGATCACTTGCACTAATCTTAGCATCTTTTAAAGCGTTTCTTACTGGTGTTAAAGTAGATTCTACTAAATCACGAATTAAATCTTCAAATTTAGCACGAGTTAAGGTCATATCTAAGTGAAGTGGTCCATCAGCCCCTTGGGAGATAAATGGAGCTGATACTTGAGTAGAACTCATTCCACTTAAGTCTTTTTTCGCTTTTTCACTAATTTCTTTCAAACGTTGCATTGCCATTTTATCTTTAGTAAGGTCTACACCATTTTCTTTTTTAAAGGTTTCTACTAAGTAGTCTAAGATTCTCTGATCGAAGTCATCTCCTCCTAAGTTGTTATTTCCATTAGTAGATTTAACTTCAAATACACCATCACCTAACTCTAGGATAGATACATCGAAAGTTCCACCTCCTAGGTCGTATACTAAGATAGTTTGTGATTTATCTTGTTTTTCAAGTCCATAAGCTAGTGCTGCAGCAGTAGGTTCGTTAATAATACGTTCTACTTCAAGTCCAGCAATCTTACCAGCGTTTTTGGTAGCTTGTCTTTGGGCATCGTTAAAGTAAGCTGGAACAGTAATTACAGCCTTTTCTACTTTTTCACCTAAATAGCTTTCTGCGTAATCTTTCATGTAACTTAAGACCATAGCAGATACTTCTTCTGGTGAATACTTCTTACCTTCAGCTTCAACTTTATCACTAGTTCCCATTAAACGTTTAATACTAGAAATAGTATTAGGATTAGTTAATGCTTGACGTTTGGCAGCATCACCGACAATACGTTCCCCATTTTTGAATGCTACTACAGAGGGAGTTGTACGTCCTCCTTCAGGGTTTGGAATTACTTTTGGACTTCCACCTTCTAATACACAGACACAACTATTTGTTGTACCTAAGTCAATACCTATAATTTTACTCATTTGTTATCTCTCCTTTATCACTTTCATTTTTCGTATCTTCTTTTGGCAATTGATTTACCTTAACCATACTATGGCGAAGAATGCGATCTTTTAATTGATATCCTTTTAATAATACATCTAAAATCTCATTATCACTTCTTGTATTATCTTGATCCATCATTACAGCTTCATGTAACATTGGATCAAATGTTTTTCCTAAGGCTTCAATTTCACTAACACCATATTTTTTAATGGTATCGTTTAACTGCCCATAAATCATTTTAAAACCCACAAGGAAATTGGATAATTCATCGGATAAATTATTATCATCTAATCCAATAGCACGTTCGAAATTATCTAACACTAAGATTAAATCTGCTAACAAATCGAAGTTTGCATACTTAGCACGTTCGCTCATTTCTTGATCACGACGTTTACCATAGTTAATCATTTCCGCTTGAACATATTTTACTTTGTTTTCTAGCTCTTGGTTTTTTAAGGTTAATTCTTCAATTAATTTATCTTTTTCCTTTAGTTCTTTATTATTTTTTTTATTTCCAAAACCTTTTACCGTTTTCTCTTCTTTTGATGCGTTTTCGTTTTTAATGTTTTCTAACTTTTCTTCTTCGTTCATTTTATCTCCTTATCGCTCAATATTTTCTTTAATAAACTCTAGCATACTAACTACACGATCATATTCCATTCGCTTAGGTCCAATGATAGCAATCGTTCCTTCATCGTTTGCTGTTTTAAATTTTGTTTTAATCACAGTCATATCATCGTCTATGTGTGATTCCCTACCAATATAAATATTGATATTGTTATCATCATCCTCACTAATTTGTTCTAGCGTTTCATGATCTTCTAATTTATTAAAGATATCGCGGATTTTATCGACATTGCTAAATTCTGGTTGCTTTAAGATATTATTCTTTCCTACAATATTGATATTTTGATTTTGAAAATCGGTAAATACAGTATAGAAAGCATTATAAATTTGTTCATGTTGATTAACGTATTGTCCGATGATGGGTTTAATTTCATATTCAAGTTTGGTACTAATTTCATCAATTGGTGTTCCAATAATTAGTTTGTTAATTAAGTTTACGGTTTTTTTAACTTCATCAAGGGATACATCTTCTAGTTTTAAGTTTTTATGTTCCACATGGCCTTTATCGGTAACTACTAAGACGATTAGTTGTGACTCATCTAGTGGCACAACGTCAATTTGTTTTAGCAAGTTTTCATGGGATGATGTTCCTAAAACGATAGAAGTGTAACTTGTCATATCAGAGATTAATTGTAAACTTTTGCTAATACAATCAGATAATACCAATTCGTGATTTTTGAAGATAATTTGTAACTTTCGCATATCTTCTAAATCCATTTTTTTAAACTCCATCAAATGATCTACATAATATCGATAACCATTTTCACTTGGAATGCGTCCGCTGGAAGTGTGTGTTTTTTCTAGTAGCCCTAACTCTTCTAAAGATGCCATCTCACTACGAATGGTCGCACTAGAACACTTAAAATGTTTGCATAATAGTTTGGAACTTACTGGTTTTGCTAATTTAATATATTGTTCGACAATCATTTTTAAAATGTTATTTTGTCGCTTTGTTAGCAAGTGTAACACCTCCAATTTAGCACTAATATTTCTTAAGTGCTAATACCATTATATGCACCTTTTTAGCACTTGTCAACATTTTTTGCTAACAAATTTCGCCATTTATTTTTTAACAAACAAAAAAAGGCTAAGGATACTCTTAACACTTTTTCTTAGATTATAATTATTTTTATTCTGAAGTAACAATAATATTGCCATATGAAAGAGCAACTGTTCCTGTTACAAAAGTTGCTTGGACAGTAAAATCAAAAACGTTGTTTTCACCTACTAAAACTTTTTCCTTTTTATCAGAGGCTGATAAGCTTCACTTAAAGTAATTCTTGTTTTTCCTTCCGTGTACGTTAATATGATTGTTGGCGTCTCTAGTGTGTTTTCTACTTTTCCTTCTTTTGCAAAAGTGACTCCTATTGTTACTATCACTAATAAAAGTAACATCACTATAGGTAAAATGACTTTTTTATTTTTCATGTTTGGTAACTCCTATTCTTAATTATTCATTTATCACAGTCTACATAAAATACTTAAACGTGAATTAAAAAATATTTTTTCCTAGCAAGAACCATCTAACACACAAGTGTTTAAATCATCTTCAATTTGAGTGACAAAGTCATCATTTGTTTTTTTGTTTCCTGATAAATTAGCAAAAAGAAGTAATAAAATCATACTCGCTAAAAGAAGTAGGCTATATAAGATTGTTGAAATAGCAAATCCTTTATTATTTAATTTCATCTATCTTCACCATTATTAGTATAAACAAAAATTCTAAAGAAGTCAAAATTCTTTAGAATAAGAATAAATATAGATGTATTTATCACCATATTTTTTAGATTTTTCTAAGTGATAGGAAAGTTTATCTACCTTGAACTCACCAAAAGAAGTTTCTACAATTATAGTAGCGTCTTTTGTTAAAAGGTCTAATTCATCTAGTAAGTGCAAACTTTTAATGGCGTAGTCACTTTTATACGGTGGGTCAATAAAGACAATATCAAATTGAATATTCGCTTGATGAAAATAGTTTAAGGCTTTTTCGTAATCTAGTAGAAATATTTCTGTTTCATCTTCGATATGGCATTTAGATACATTTTCTTCGATGACTCTAACAGCGGCCTTTTCTTTATCTATCAAATAGGCTTTTTCTGCTCCTTGGCTAATGGCTTCAATTCCTAAATTACCACTTCCAGAGAACAAATCTAGTACGATGCTACTTGGTAATTTGTTTTGAATCATGGCAAAACAAGATTCTTTTACTCTCTCCATCGTTGGACGAGTCCCCTCTAAATCATATCCCTTAAGTACTCTACCTTTTAATTTTCCACTAATAATCTTCATCTTATTTCGCATCCTTTATTGCTTTTATTCTATCGGTTAAAGTAAACGTTAAATGCATAAGTTCTCTCTCTTGCTTTTTATACTTAATGAACATTTCATTTTCTTCTAACTCTTGACGTAGGGCATCTTTTTCTTCACAATGGTTTTCCTTAATTTGATGAAACTTTTTTAATTTTTCTAAAAAGTTCTCATCTTGTTTTAGACTTTCTAAGGTATGATTTATCTCTTTTAATAAAGGTAATTCTTCTAATAAATGAGTTACTATATTTAATTGTTCTTCTACTAATTCATTCATATTGTCCCATTCCTCGTATATTCAATCTTATAGAATATATCAAACTATTTGATTGTTTTTTTTCTATTGATATTTTTCTAAATGATACTAATGCTTATGACAAATCGCCTCATCATTTTAGCAATATTTAAAACTTAAAGTTTAATACTTCGTCCATATCTTTACCATAGTCCCTAATATATTTATGATGCTTTTTTAACATATTTCTACAATATGTACTTAATTGTTTAGCCTCATCACTATGGTTTATCTCATCTAGGTATTTAAGAGCATCAAGAATAAGATTGTAGCGATCAATTTTATTTTGTACCCTCATATCAAATGGAGTAGTAATGGTGCCTTCTTCTAAATAACCATGAACATGTAAATTTTTGTTTTCTCTTTTATATACTAATTGATGGATTAAAGGGGCATAACCGTGAAAAGCAAAAATAATTGGCTTATCTTTGGTAAATAATTGATTGTACTCGCTATCTTTTAATCCATGAGGATGTGTTTGATTAGATTCTAATTTCATTAAATCAACAACATTTACAACGCGAACTTTTAATTTTGGCAAATACTCTTTCATGATTTTTACAGCAGCAATAACTTCTAGTGTTGGGGTATCTCCAGCACACGCCATAACTAAATCAGGATTTTTATCCTTAGAACTAATAAAATCTAAAGTCCCAATTCCCTTTTGACAATGTAGTGTTGCTTCACTCATCGTTAGCCACTGTGGACGTAAGTGTTTTGATGCAACGATAACATTGATATAATTCTTTGTGGTAATACAATGATTGAAACAAGAGATTAAACAATTCGCATCAAATGGTAAATAAATTCTTACTGTATCTGCTTTCTTGGTAACTAAGTGATTAAGAAATCCTGGGTCTTGATGCGTAAAACCGTTATGATCTTGTTGCCAAATATGAGAGGTTAAAATATAATTCAAACTTGGTATATCATAACGAAAATCAAGTTCTTTTGCCATTTTCAACCATTTTGCATGTTGACTTGCCATCGAATCAACGATTCTAACAAAGGCTTCATAAGTATGGAAAAAGCCAGATCTTCCTGTTAACAAATACCCTTCAAGCATTCCTTCTAGAGCATGCTCTGATAACATCGAGTCAATTACTCTACCATCACTTGCTAAAAATTCATCCGTTTTTAAGGTAGTCCCATTCCACTTACGATTAGTTTTCTCAAACACATGATTCAAACGATTCGATAGGGCTTCATCTGGTCCAAAGATACGAAAATTATCAGGATTTAATTCTACAATATCGCGAATAAACTTTCCTAATTCTAGCATATCGCTTGCTTCTATGCTTCCTGGGTTTTTGAATTTTAATTGATAATTTTTATAATTTGGCATGTTCAATTTTTTCGTTAACATTCCACCATTTGCATGCGGATTAAGACTCATCGTTTTATCTACTTTGGGTAAAATGCTCTTAATTTCTTTTAATAATTTTCCGTTTTCATCAAATAATTCTTCAGGATGATAGCTTCTAAGCCAGTTTTCTAGCACTTCAAGATTATCCATTTTATCATAGTTAACGACAACTGGTACTTGATGTGAGCGAAATGACCCTTCAATCACTTTTCCTTCCAATTTCTTAGGCCCCGTCCATCCTTTTGGTGTTTTTAAAATGATCATCGGCCAAATAATATTGGTGGTTTTCTTCCCTGTTTTAATTTTTTTAATATCCTTTATTACCGATTCTAACACACGCGCCATATCTTCATGTAAAGTATAAGGATCATCTCCACTAACTAAATAAGGCTTATAACTGCATCCTGTGAAAAAGTGATATAACTCATCATTACTCATTCTACCTAATATCGTAGGATTAGCTATTTTATAACCGTTCAAGTGTAAAATAGGAAGTACTACTCCGTCTTTTTTGGGATGAATAAATTTATTTAAATGCCAACTTGTTGCTAAAGGTCCAGTTTCTGCTTCCCCATCTCCTATAGCACAAGCAGCAATCAAATCTTTGTTATCTAAAACGGCACCATAGGCATGAGCTAAGCTATAACCGAGTTCTCCTCCTTCATGAATCGAACCAGGAACCTCAGGAGATACATGAGATGATA
This sequence comes from uncultured Mycoplasmatota bacterium, assembly GCA_948466735.1. Classification (GTDB taxonomy): domain Bacteria; phylum Bacillota_I; class Bacilli_A; order RF39; family UBA660; genus CASRZP01. Next base: position 60,830 of record CAOKBR010000001.1, read on the forward strand.
CTCCTCCTGGAAAAGAAAATTGGCGACAAAGTTTTTTAAGTCCTTCTAAATCTTCCGTAAACTCTGGATAGATCTTACGATAAGAACCATCTAAATAACTATTAGCAATCATTGCTTGTCCACCGTGCCCTGGCCCAGAGATATAAATCATATTTAAATCATATTTTTTAATGATTCGATTTAAATGCGTATAAATAAAATTTTGACCTGGTGCTGTTCCAAAGTGTCCTACCACATTAGGTTTAATATCTTTAATATCAAGGGGTCTAGTAAGTAGCGGATTATCTAGCAAATAAAGTTGAGCAACAGATAAATAATTGACTGCTCTAAAATATTTATTGATTAATTCTAACTCCTGTTTTTTTAATATTTTCATCTTTTTTTCCTTTCTATTTTCTTTATTTATTAATATTATTGTACCAAGTTTCTTTTAAAAAGTCATTAGAATCTTAAAGGCTATTTTTATTTAAAAGAATTTTACCAAGAAAAAAGATAATTCAATCGATAACATATTGATTATCTTCCATTTATCTTTGTATATTTTTTATCTAATCACATCAATTAATGTACGAATCATTTCAATTCCTTGGGAAATTTGATTTACTTTATCTTCCATTGTCAATTTATAACGTTGTTTCATTTCTTTTTCCATCTCTTTAATGGCTAATGGATTTCGATTCAATTTTTTATACCAGTAAGAATACTCTCGTAAATAACGATATAAATTGGGATTAGATCTAATTTGCATTTGTAAATCGATACTCATTAATCATCAAACCTTTGGTAACGATTTCTAGGCTCATAACTTCTTGGGTTTTGATTATTTCCTGTTAAATGCAAATCTTGGACTAAAGTAATCGCTTTTTGTAGTCCTGCTACCCCTTTTCTTACCGTTTCTAAATCTACTTTTTTAATCATGTTAAATAATTCTTGTAAAGAACCATCGTCCTTTGTTGTAGTAGGATTACTATTTAAATAAGGTTTCCAAACTTCATGATCTTCGCCATACATTTCATACATCTCATAATATTTTTGCCATGTTCCTTGATTGTTTAATACCGCTTTTGCTAATTCAGGGTGAACCTTGGCAAATTGTTTAAAACTTTCCTTCGACATACATATCACCTATTAAAAGTGTATGCGATAAAATCAAATTGTTGATGTGAATTAGACGAATTTCCTAATTTAGAAAGTCATCTATTGTCATTAAGCGATCATCGATATCTTTTAAAAAGGCTTCTTCGTCTTTAACTATCGGAGTATCTTTTTCTTCTATATTACTATTTTCTTGATTGTTTTTCCCTTTTTCCACTAATTCTTGGACAATAAATGCATCTAGTATTTCTTGTTTGGCGATGGTTGAGCCTGTTGAATAACGATCTAATATTGGAAACTCACTATTTTTATAAATGATGATATCATCTTGTTTTGTTCCAATGGCATCATGGATATTGGTAACAAAAGCTTTTAATACATGGTATGGATTACTTTTGATTTCTTTAAATAAAATTAATCCACGTCTAGCTCTTGATGTTTTTTCAAAATCACTTAATCTTACGCGTTTAGCTGTTTTCTTATCGGAAATGATAGTAACAAAATCATGATTTTCTAAAGTGAAGCTACTAGCACTTATCAAGTAATCTTCTTTTAAATTCATCGCTTTTACTCCACTAGCACGTAATCCAACAACAGGAACATCCCCTTCATCAAACCATAGCCCATAACCATGATAACTACTTAAGAATATTTCACTTCCTTGAATAACACTAGCATAAATTAGTTTATCATCATCTTTTAATTTCATACAAATAATCGGCTTAGTGTATCTTGATGCCTTAAATTCTTTTAAGGTAGTTTTTTTGATTAATCCATTTTTACTAACTAAAATGATGTTGACATCCTTATCAAAACTCTCTACAGGAATTGCTCCAATTAATTCTTCATCTTGTTCTAGTTTAATGATATTACTAATGTGTTTTCCTAAATCTTTCCATTTTAAATCAGGAAGTAAATGAACTGAAACATATAAATAATTTCCTAAATTGGTAAATAATAGTAATGTATCTAGGGTATTTAATTCAAATAATCCTAAAACATAATCACCATCTTTAAGTTGAGCGTCATCCACCGATGAAGAATAACTTCTCTTACTGGTTCGTTTTACATAACCATCTTTTGTTACCATTACCACAACATCTTCTTTTGGAATCATTTCTGTTGTATCAATCTTAATTTCGGTAATAAAATCTTTAATTTCGGTAAGTCGTGGAATATTATATTCTTCTTTAATTTGTTTTAACTCACGTTTCATGACTTCTTTTAATAATTTTTCATCACTCAAAATTTTCTCTAAGGCTCCTACTTCTTTTTCTAGTTTTGCTAATTCTTCTTCTAATAGTTGAACATCGGTATTGGTTAGACGATATAGTTGTAATGTTACAATCGCTTCTGCTTGATCCATGGTAAACTCAAATTCTTTGACTAAGTTTTCTTTAGCATCTGCTTTATTTTTACTATGACGAATTAAGTGTACTACTTCATCTAAAATGGATAAACAACGAATAAAACCAGACACGATATGTAGACGAAATTTTTTATTTGCTAAGTCAAACTCGCATCTTTTGGTAATTACTTCTTTTTGATGGTTGATGTATGCATTTAAAATATCGATAAGCCCCATTAACTTAGGTCTACGATTTACTATGGCAATCATATTGAAGTTATAATTTACTTGTAATTCGGTATTTTTTAGTAAATAATTTAATACCAGTTCACTATTGGCTTCTTTTTTTAAATCAATAGCAATTCTAAGACCGTCTTTATCAGATTCATCACGAACTTCTATGATACCATCAATTTTTTTATCAATGCGAATTTCATCGATTTTTCTTACTAGTTGGGCTTTATTCACTTCATAAGGAATTTCAGTTACAATGATGGCTTTTTCTTTTTTGCCTTCTTCAATTTTGGTTTTACTTTTAACGACAATTTTTCCACGCCCTGTCGTGTAAGCTTGGCGAATACCATCTTTTCCTTCAACAATTCCTCCCGTTGGAAAATCAGGCCCCAAAACGTGCTTCATCAGCTCATCTAAACTAGCACTAGGATTACTGATTAATTCAATCGTTGCATCAATTACTTCTCCTAAATTATGTGGTGGAATATTAGTTGCATACCCTGCTGAAATACCATTAGTACCATTGACAATCAAGTTAGGAAATCTAGCAGGTAGAACCGTTGGTTCCATAAGACTATCATCAAAGTTGGGGGCAAAAATAACGGTATCTTTATCTAAATCTTTTAATAATTCATTACTAATTTTAGATAGTCGTGCTTCTGTATAACGGTATGCAGCAGGACTATCTCCATCGATACTACCATTATTACCATGCATATCGATATAAGGATTCTTTACTTTCCAACTTTGGCTCATTCGAACCATCGCATCATAAATACTACTATCACCATGAGGATGAAGTGTTCCAATAACATCTCCTACAGTTTTTGCTGATTTCTTATAAGGTTTATCATAGGTATTTTTCTCTTTATACATGGAATATAAAATACGTCGTTGAACTGGTTTTAGTCCATCTCTTGCATCAGGAATAGCTCTATCTTGAATAATATATTTTGAATATCTTCCAAAACGCTGACCCATGATTTCTTCTAGGGCGTATTCTTTAATTTTTTCTAATTGTTCTTTCATGTTCCACCTCGTCTTTAAGCATTACAACAAATACTTGCTTTCATTTGTTTAAGGAGTTGATCAATATATTGATAGTAGAAATTAACCTTTCTTTTATAGGTTGCTTGAGATAGTAAATCAATCATTTTTCTTGTATAAATGTAATTTAAAATGGTATCATATTTGTCTTCTTTAAAGTGTAGGGCCCCTTTAGGTAATCCGATCCACTTTTGAAACACCTCATCTTCTGGATAAGAAATAGTAGCTTCCTTAAAGGATTCTTCCATTACTTCATTAGATAGGAGACTAAGAAATTTTTGAAAACGTAGTTCAGCTTGCTCCTTGGAAGACTTTAAAAAAAGGCTAGTAATATCATTTAAGCTAAGATCACCTTTTTGATATAAATAGTAAAAGGCATACCCAAATCCTGCATATTTGTTGATGATTTCAATTAATGTACTTTCATTTATCATAGCAAAACTCCTTATACTCCATAATACTCATCTTCTAATGAGAATTCAACGTTTTCTTCAATCCATTCTTTTCTAGGTTCTACACTATCGCCCATTAAGACGCTAACTCGTTTTTCAGCAAGGAATGCATCATCGATATTTACTCTAATTAAGGTTCTAGTTTCAGGATTCATGGTCGTACTTGCTAATTGATCAGCATTCATTTCACCAAGTCCTTTGTAACGTTGGATTTCGCATTTTTTATTTCCTACAATTTCTTTCATTTCTTCGACACTATAGGCATACTTCACTTCTTTACCACTGGTAATTTTAAATAACGGTGGTAAGGCAATATATAACCTACCATCTTCAATTAAAGGACGCATGTAACGATAGAAAAAGGTAAGTAGTAAACACTGAATATGAGCTCCATCATCATCAGCATCGGTCATGATAATTACTTTACTATATTCTGCATCGTTAATATCAAAATTACTTCCCATTCCAGCCCCGATGGTATAGATCATCGTGTTAATTTCTTCATTTTTCATCATCTCATCAATTCGGGCTTTTTCGGTATTTAATACTTTACCTCGAAGTGGTAGAATCGCTTGGAATTTTCGGTCACGTCCTTGTTTAGCACTACCACCTGCTGAATCTCCTTCGACAATAAATAATTCTTTTTTGGTTTTATCTTTAGATTGTGCAGGAGTTAATTTTCCTGATAAAGCTCGCTCTTTTGGGTTTTTGCTTTTTCCTTTTCTTGCTTCTTCTCGTGCCTTTCTAGCTGCTTCTCGAGCCATTTTGCTACGTAGTGATTTCTCAACGATATCAGATGCTGTTTTTTTGTTTTCTTCTAGAAAAAATTGTAACTTTTCTCCCATGATGGCTTCTACGGCAGTTCTTGCTTGAGGAGTACCTAATTTGCCTTTAGTTTGTCCTTCAAATTGTAGTAAATTCTCTGGAATTTTTAAACTAATAATCGCCGTTAGTCCTTCTCTAACATCGCTTCCTTCAAAAGTTTTTTCTTTGCCCTTAATATAACCATTATTTTTAGCATAATCGTTAAATGCTCTAGTTAAAGCCGTTTTAAAACCTACTTCATGACTTCCTCCATCAATCGTTTTTACATTATTCACGAAAGAGACAATGTTTTCTTGATAAGTATCGGTATACTGCATTGCAATATCTACTTGAATTTTATCTTTCATCCCAGAAAAAGTTATCACTTTATGAAATGGTGTTTTTTCTTCGTTTAAGTATTCAACAAAAGCAACTAGTCCGTTCTCATAATAAAATAAAGATTTTCTATCATCGGCTTCATCTACTACTTCGATGGTTAATCCTTGAATTAAGAAAGCTGACTCTTGCATTCGCTCACAAATGGTTGTATAAGAAAAATTAGTCGATGAGAAAATTTCAGGATCAGGCATAAAATGCACCGTTGTTCCTGTTTCTCTAGTTGAACCTATTTTCTTTAGGGGAATAGCAACGTGTCCTCCATTTTCAAAACGAATAAAGTACTCTTCCTTATCTTTTTTAATGGTTACTTCTACCCATTTACTTAAGGCATTAACTACACTTGCACCAACACCGTGTAGTCCTCCTGATACTTTATAACCAGACTCTTCAAATTTACCTCCAGCATGCAAAACCGTAAAAATAACTTCTGGCGTACTCTTACCAGAAGCATGCATTCCAACGGGAAGCCCGCGTCCTTTATCCATAACCGAGATACTTTTATCATGATGAATGGTAACTTTAATATAATCTCCAAAACCATTAATGGCTTCATCTATTGAATTATCTACTATCTCCCACACTAGATGGTGTAATCCTCTTTTATCAGTAGATCCTATATACATACCAGGTCGTTTTCTAACGGCCTCTAGCCCTTCTAAAATCTTAATAGAATTTTCATCATATTTTAATGCCATGCTATCAACTCCTACATCTTCTATAAGTATTATTATAACGAAAATTAAAAAAGCTTTCAATTAAAAGATGAAATATTTTTTTAATCTTTCCTGCTATTTTCCGTATCTACTTATATTATAGATAGAAAAAAAATATTTTTACATCAAAATTAAAAATATTTTTCACTTTTTTCATTTGTAAAAGTTTTTAATTTTAGATGAATATTATCTAAAAAGCAATCTATATTTCCTATTTTTTTTTAACCTTTTATCTACAAAATGAAAAATATTTGATAAAATAAAATAGAAGGAATGGAGGATAACAACATGAAGACAATTTTAAATCATACCATGGCTAAATTAGAAGTAAAACACTCTATTTTTATTAGCTATTTATATAGGGTAAATACTATAGATGAAATTAACTTACTACTTCATAAAACAAAAAAAGAACATGATAAGGCTACGCATTGTTGTTATTCTTACATTTTAGATAATTTAAAAAAAGCAAGTGATGATAAAGAACCTAGTAAAACAGCAGGAATGCCAATTTTAAATATTTTAGAAAAAAACGAACTTGACCACGTTTTATGTATTGTCATTCGCTATTTCGGTGGCATTAAACTAGGTGCTTCTGGATTAGTTCGCGCCTATAGTGAAAGTGCTAAACTAGCAGTAAATAACGCTACCTTTATCAACTATGTTTTAGGCTACCACATTATTATTTCTTGTGATTACAAACAATTAGCAACCTTATCATGGTTAAAACCTTATGTCATTAACATTAACTATTTAGACAAAATTGAAATAGAGGCAAAAATTAGCGAAGAAATTTATCAAAAATTGATACTATTAAAATTTGCTATAACTAAACTTGAGGAATGTTTAGTAATTAATAGAGGAACTTAATATTTATATTGAAAAGGAATTAAATAAACGATAAAAGGAAATGTATAACATAGGAAAGAAATTTCTTCCTTTTTGCCTCTATTATTATCATTGTCCCTACTTTTCATTATCTACACTTTTTTTGGGATATTTTTTAATTTTTTTTGTTGGTTCTTTTTTCTTTATCATATTTTTATCATCAAAACCAGTTAGTAAAGGGTTAATTTCATCGTTAATATAGACTTTATTAAAGACAGTTAGATAATTATTTATCGTAGTTAAATCACGAAGTCCAATAATTTTTTTCATTTCTTCTTCACTTTGATAAGCCTCTTTTATACTTACCCATTTTAATTGATTATCTTCCTTAATTAAAATAATTTTCTCATCTATTGATGGAATGTATTCTCCTAAACAAGGATAGTCTAATTCTTCTTGTGATAAAATTTCTAAATCTATTTCATAAGTAAAATAATAAATTAAACGATCTGTTGGTACTAAATAATATCCCCCACCTTCTTTTTGTTCTTTTTTAGAATCTATTTCATAAGCAGAAACAACATCCTTACTGCGATAAGAAAATTCTTCCACTTTATCTTGATAATCAACATCTACTACTGTAAAAGGAACTTGATACACATAAAACTTTTCATGCTTTAATTCGCCTACTACCATCTTTCCTTGATGAGAGGAAAAAAAATTGTTAAAAACACAATAATCTACTCGGTGAGTAAAATTATCCCGTCGATTTTGATACAAGCGATAACCACAAAGAGAAATAGCAATTAAAAGTGAAACTCTTTTTAATACCAAACGATTCTTCTTTTTCATACTTTCTACCCCAGTTTTATCATTTTACATGAATTTAGAATTTTTATTTTCTACACCATTTAATGGCAAATCCATTACCCATGTTGCATTTTTTGATCGCTCAATCATTCTTTTTAACATATCTTTTTGTTCGCTATCAAACACACTAATAATTCTCTTGACTAACACCTCATCTGTAATCATTCCTTGATCACTTTCCATTAAATACTCTTTTACCATTTTATCTATTTTTAGTAACTCACCAACTTGATAATAACGAAACACTGGATTATCCCAACTAGTGTTTTCTTGATAAGAAAGTTCTTCTGAATTAACAGGAAAATGATTGTTATATATACCTTGGTTGTATGGATATCTTCCTTTTCTATATTGCTTACTTATTTTTTGAAACTTATAAGATGCTGTTTTCTCATGCGCAGAACTAGCTAAAATTTTTCCCCAAGACACTTGAAAACTATCTTCTAGCATCATGGAATCTACTTCTTTATTTTCTTCTAGCGAAAAATAAATATAAATCGCTAAAAGTTCCAAGTGATTAAGGTTTTCTATCAAACTTGGACAACGTTCAATAAGATATAACATTAAACTACTAATGGTAAATGGTTTTTCTTTATTCATATTTTTCATCCCTTATTTTCTTTTAAATATTCAATTGCTGTATCTAGCGTATCAATTGGTACAATTTCAATTTTATACTTATATTTTTCTTTCCATTTTAAACATTCTTCATAATTTTCTTCCCTAGGAACTAAAAATACATCTGCTTTAGCTTTTACTGCCCCTTTTAATTTGTACTTCACGCCTCCAATAGGTCCAATATTACCCTTACTATCTATTGTACCAGTACCTACAATTTTTTTTCCATTTGTCAAATCTAGTGGTGTCAACTTATCGTAAATAGCAAGCGCTAACATCAATCCTCCTGATGGGCCAGATTCACTTTGCTTGAATTTTAACTCTAAGCTAGGATCCGTTTTAAAATCATATAAGGTGGCAATAGAAATCCCTGTTAACTTCCTATCTTCTACTAAAACTACTTCCACACTAGCCTTTTCTATCTTTCCTTTTCTTAAGACTTCTACCTCATGAGTTGATCCTACTTCAAATTCATTAATTGCATCTAAATAAAAGTCAAGAGACTCAATTTTTTCTCCTTCTATAGATAGAAGCTCATCGCCAATTTTTAATGTTGTATTAGAAAAATCAAATAAATATGTAATCACATAATGCTCATTAGTTACAACAACATCTTTTCCTGCTTTTTGATATGCTACCATTACTGCTGCTTGATTAGCTTGCGCTAAAGAAATTTTATCGCGATATAAAATATCCTCAACGCTTTCTTCTTCATTATATTGATAATCACTCACCTTTGCCCTATCCCAGTTTAGTAAATAACTAAGTAAATATGTGGTAACATTTCCTTTTAACTCAGAAACATAAGCAAAGTTTAAACTTCCTTTACTAGAATATCCATCTTCTACTATCACACGATCATTGATATTAATGGTTCCTCCTCCTGTAAAAATATAATATGGTACTGGATAAGATAAAACCAAGTACAAACAAATTCCTAAAACAATCGTTTTATAGTTGTCTTTCATAAATTTCTTTATTTTTTCATAAAATTGATTAAACATAAGTATCATTCCTTTATTAAATTATATAAAATTAAGGAGGGACTATGAAAGGAAAAAGTACAAACCTTTTTATTTTAATTCTTTTTTTTCTACTTCTTAAGTTTTTACTACAAAATTCTATTGAAGTAAGTGAAGTAGTTTTTTCTAGTATGGATATTTTTATTCATAAACTTTTTCCTATTTTGTTTCCTTTTTTTGTATTATCTAGTTTAATGAGTGAATATGGTGTAGTTGATTTTTTAGGGGAGTTAATGAAAAATATTACTCACCGCTTATTTCGTCTAAATCAAAAAATTGCTTTTCCCTTATTTTTTAGTATGATTTCAGGATTTCCATCGGGAGCAAAATATACAAGTATGCTTTATTTAGAAGGTGCGCTATCAAAAAAGGAAGCCAACCAACTTCTAGCATTTACTCACTATGCTAATCCTGCTTTTATTTTGGGAACTATTGGAGGAGCTTTCTTAAAAAATAACAAACTCGCCTTGTTTATTTTCCTTTCCCATCTCATCGGTGGTATTTTAACTGGTGTATTCATAACAAGAAAGAATAAAATGAAAAAAGAAAAAGAGAAAGTGTCGATGAAAAAAGCTTTGCTAGCGATGGAAAAAAAACGTGCTAATCAAACCAAAACCCTAGGTCAAGTGTTAAGTAGTTCCATTAATGGTGCAATAGAAAACCTTTTTAGTATTTTAGGAACCATTACTTTTTTTATGATTATCGCTAAATTTATGACATCCTTTCTTCCTATTTCAAAATATGGAATCATTTTATTAAAAGGAATTTTAGAAATGACCCAAGGAATAGAAGCGATTTCCACGATTTCTACTTCCCTTTTTCTAAAGGGATTATTAATTACTTTCTTTTTATCCTTCGGTGGCATTAGTGTTCATATGCAAGCTGTTAGTATGATTAGCAAAACGAACTTAAGTTATTTTAGTTACCTAAAGGGTCGATTTGTTCATTTATTCCTAGCATGCACCTTGTTTTGCTTCTTTTTCCTTTTTGGTTTTTAAATGGGATAGTTGATATCAATCTTTTCATTATGTTCTATATCTGGATGATTTAATTCTAAGTAAAACTCAAAAAAAGGATAACCATAAACTTCGCTTCTTGTTAAATAAGAGTTTACTACGGTTAATGATTCAACATAAGGAATAGGATAATTGATTAAATTAGTGGCATCACCATATTGAATAACGACATCACTAGGATTATTTTCTACTACGTTTAATATTTTACTACTTCCATCTTGAAATTGCAAGGTAGCACTTTTATTAGAAATAGTAACACTAGTTAGTTTTAAATGAATTAAATCATCTTCAATCATTTTCGTAATTGTGGAAATGTAGCGATGAACTTCTCCTTTAATACCTACAATTTGTTGTTTGTTTTTATAATTTAAAATGACACCAAATAGACTAATGGTAATCGATGAAATAATGACAAAACACACAAGTAGTTCTATTGTAGTAAATCCATTTTTTTCTTTTTTCATGTATAATCTCCTCTTTTCTTGTGATACTTATTATTATCTAGCAATAACTTCAATCGTAGCATAAGTAATAGAACCATTAGGATAAGTCATTTCAACAATCACTCGTTTATACGCTTGACGATTGCTTGGTGTTTGAAATTTTGGTAAATTTTCTACATATTCCATAAAACCTCGAGGCAAATTGCTCGTTTTAACCATGTTTTTAAATGATTCAATATGATATTTGGTAACATACATTTTACTAATATGATATTTTTCTTTATAAGCAAAACACATTGTTGTATTTACAAAATAACCATTTGGACACTCTGTAATATCAACATAATCTTGATTTCCTTTTAAAAGATTATCATTTCCTGTTTGTAAAATCATTTTTCTAATAAAATGTGCTGTATATTTACTAGTAATATCATCATAAGAACTTCTTTTTTCATATTCACCAATTAATGGATAAAGATTGGTATAAAACATCATAAATAAGGACATAATAAAGACAGATACAATTAAGGTCTCTGCTAAAACAAAACCTTTCTTACTCATCTTATGCATTTATATCACCTGCTTTTCAATCTTTCAAACTATTGCTATTATTACAAAATTATTATATAATAAAAAAAGATAAAATACTAGATAAAGAGGTTATAAATATGATAAATTATGATTTTACTCAAATGCCAATTGTAGATATTGTCAATCAAATGATTATCCTAGCAGTGAAGTCTCGTGCTAGTGATATTCACTTAGATCCTAGGGAAAATGGACTTCTTGTTCGTCTTCGAATTGATGGAACCTTAAGAGATCATACAATTGTTCCTTTGGAATATGAAAAAAATTTAGTAACTCGTGTTAAACTTTTAGCAAATATGAATATAACCGAGACACGTCTACCACAAGATGGTGCTATTAAAGGAAAAATCGAAGGAATCGATGTAGATATGCGTGTATCTAGCTTGCCTACTAATGAAGGAGAAAAAGTCGTTATTCGTATTTTAGATTATACAAAGAGTTTAGAAGGACTAGAAGGACTTGGCTTTTCTAATCAAAATTTTGAAAAAATCAAGAAAATGATTCGTGTTCCAAACGGTATTATCTTAATTACTGGTGCCACTGGAACAGGTAAGAGTACAACGGTTTATTCGATGTTACAAGAGTTAAATGATGAAGAGAAAAATATTATTACGGTAGAAGATCCGATTGAAATGAATATCGAGGGAATTAATCAAGTGCAAGTCAATAGTGAAATTGGACTAGACTTTGCTAGAGTTCTACGTTCTATTTTAAGACAGGATCCTAATATTATACTAATT
>CAOKBR010000002.1 GCA_948466735.1 uncultured Mycoplasmatota bacterium
TAAGAATAATCATATCTTCTACATACATCTATTAAATATTTATTTAACTGATAACTTGTAATCGCATTAAGTCTATAATGATCTAAATAAATCTTTAAATACTTATTAACAATAGCTGAATACTCTTCTATTGTTCTATATTTTAAATTTACTTTGCAATAATTATCTAGCCAATAATCCAAATAATTTCCATACGACATATAGCTTCCCGTTTTACAACTTCCATTTTGATATTCATCATAAGCTTTTTATCCTGCGGTAAATGCAACATTTTTAGTTTTAAATCCAAATTTTGAAATCCACTTTCTTTTTCCATTAACTTTTGCTGCTTCTAAGCGATATTGATACACCTTTCCCCTTTTTTAAATACTAACCATTTTTATCATTTGCCTTTCATTTTTGATTAGTTTTACTAAAACAAAAAGGAATGTCAACATTTTATCTATGTTAACACTCCTTTATTTATCAGTGTTTTAGTTATTTTCATTCAATTTATGGAAACAAATGCCAATTTTGCTACCACTTTTAATTTTATCGAATCTTTCGAAAAGCCTTATTTTACGATCATTTTCCGCAACATTGCTTGTACTTTTTCCCACTACCACAAGGACAAGGATTATTTCTACCTATTTTTTCTACTCGTTTTGGCTTTTTCTTTCCATCACTTTCATCTTTACTATTCGTAAATTGCTTTTTGGTATTCTCACGACGCTCAATATTATGATGAATCTCTGCTTTTAATAAGAAAATAGTAACATCTTTATCGATTCTTTGCAACATTTGATCAAATAATTCAAATCCTTCAGTTGTGTAAGCGCGTAATGGGTCTTCTTGTGCATAACTTCTTAAATGAATTCCTTCTCTTAAATGAGATAAAGTATTAATATGTTCCATCCAATAATTATCAACAACACTTAAACTTAAGGCCTTTTCAAACTCATTTTTTACTTCATTAGGAATATCCTTTAACTTTTCATCGTATTCACTAACAACTTTATCATAAATAAATTCGATTAAATCTTCTTCCTTTTTACCTTTTACATCATCTACGGTAATATCTTTTTTCAAAAGATTTCCATTAGTTGCTTCTACAATTTCTTCTATATCTTTATCGGTTAAATAACCCTCGGGCATGATATGAGAATTAACTAAATCAGCAATATGGTTATGGAATGTATCCATAATCATTGGATGAACACTTTCTTGATCTAGGATTTCATTACGTCGATTATACATGATTTCTCTTTGATTGTTCATTACATCATCATATTGAAGTAATTGTTTACGAATATCAAAGTTATTTCCTTCAACACGAGTTTGGGCTGTACTAATGGCTTTAGTAAACGTTTTACTTTGAATAGCATTATCTCCAAAGCCTAGTGATTGCATCATCATTCTAATTCTATCTGATCCAAATCTTATCATTAAATCATCTTCCATAGAAACGAAGAATTGTGTATATCCAGGGTCTCCTTGACGACCTGATCTACCACGTAACTGATTATCAATACGACGTGACTCATGACGTTCTGTTCCAATAACACATAATCCGCCTAGTTCTCTAATTTCATCACTTAACTTAATATCGGTTCCACGTCCAGCCATATTAGTTGCAATCGTTACAGACTTATGTAGACCTACTTTAGCAATGATTTCTGCTTCACGAGCATGGTTTTTTGCATTCAATACTTCATGAGGAATACCCTTTTTCTCTAACATTTTGCTAATTAATTCACTAGTTTCAATGGCAATCGTACCAACGAGTACTGGTTGACCATGGTCATATCGCTCTTTGATTTCTTGAATAATGGCTTTATATTTAGCATCTTTTGTCGCATACACTAAATCTGGTGCATCAATACGAGCAATTGGCTTATTCGTTGGAATTTCAATAACATACATATTATAAATATTTCTAAATTCTTCTTCCTCTGTCTTAGCTGTTCCTGTCATTCCAGCGATTTTTTTATACATTCTAAATAAATTTTGGAAAGTTATTGTTGCTAGAGTTTTTGTCTCTTGATTAATATGAACGCCTTCCTTAGCTTCTATTGCTTGATGTAATCCATCACTAAAAGCACGTCCTTTCATTAAGCGACCTGTAAATTGATCCACAATTACAACCTCATCATCTTGTACAACATAATCAACATCTAACTTCATCGTATAATTTGCTTTTAAAGCCATATTGATATAATGGACTAGCGTTGTTTGATTAACATCATATAAATTAGCAATTTTAAAGTATTTTTCCGCTTTTTCTGCACCTTCGTCTGTTAAACTAACACTTTTAGTTTTCTCATCATAAATATATTCTTCATTTTCTTTTAACATCTTTGCAAAACGGTCTGCGTCAATATATAAATTAGCACTTTTCATTTCTCCACCAGAAATAATCAATGGTGTACGTGCTTCATCAATTAACACAGAATCCACTTCATCAATAATAACAAAATTTAATCCACGTTGAACACGATTCTCCTTTTTTACTACCATGTTATCTCTTAAGTAGTCAAATCCAACTTCATTATTTGTCGTATATAAAATATCACAATTATATTGTTCCTGCTTTTCTTTTGGCGTTAAATCCCTACTATTCGCTCCTACTGTAAGTCCTAAGAAGCGGTGAATTCCACCCATCCATTCAGCATCACGATTAACTAAGTACTCATTTACTGTAATAACATGAACTCCATCTCCTGTTAAGGCATTCAAATAAGCTGGCATAACACTAGTAATCGTTTTTCCTTCACCAGTTTTCATCTCCGCAATATTTCCATAATGAATGGCAATTGCACCTAATAATTGTACATAGAAAGGCCTCTCTCCAATTACACGAAAACAAGCTTCCCTTGATACAGCATAAGCTTCAACCAATAAATCATCTAGTGCTTCACCTTTTTTTAATCGTTCTTTAAACTCTACTGTTTTATTTTTTAATTCTTCATCCGATAATTTTATCATATCGTCTTCTAACGCCATAATTTGATCAGCAATCTTTTGAAAACGATTTAATTCTTTATACTCGTGATCGAACAATTTTTTTATAATGTTCATCTATTCCATCTCCTCGCTAGTACTATTTTATCAAAAAAAACGAAAGAATAAAAGAGTTTTCTATATCTTACTCAATTCTATTTTCTTATCAATTTATTTTTCCTGACATTATCATTATATTAAGCATATTTCCTTTTTACACCGAAAAATGAAAAAACCAAGATTTTTCTCTCTTGATTTTTCCTATATCATAATTATTCTGTTTCAATAATACCATATCCACCATCGTTTCTTTTATATACTACCATTGGCTTATTCGTGGTTGCATCCTTATATAAATAAAACTGATGATTTAATAATTCCATTTGTAAAATGGCTTCTTCTTCATCCATTGGTTTCATTTCAATAGTTTTTCTACGAATTAAATTATCATCTTCATCTTCTAATGTTTCAATTGAATCAAAAATGAAATCTCTTTTATTAAATTTCATCGCACGACTAGCTAGCTTTGTTTTATTCTTTCTAATTTGTCTTTCTAGCTTATCAATAATTAAATCTACAGCAGCATAAAAATCATTTTCCACTGCTTCTGCTCTTAAAATAACAGATTTTAATGGGATAGTTATTTCTACTTTTTGTCTTAAGCCATTTACTTTAATTAAAATATTGGCTCTTACTTCACTAGCTTCTTCCAAATACTTTTCTAATTTTTTAATCTTTTCACTGACATAATCGTTCATTGCTTTGGTAACTTCGATTTTGTCTCCTCGAATAATTAGTTGCATAATCATCAACCTCCCAAATTTATTATAACATAACAAAAATAAAAAAGCTACTTGTATTTGTAGCTCTACTACTTAATTTACCTCAAAAATTTCTTTTTATTGTAGTTTTGTTATTTTACCTCAACAGGATCTTTAATGATAGTCACATTGTTTGCTTGATAACCCTTCGCTGTTTCAAGTAGTACAAACTCAACATACTGTCCTTCAGATAACGTTTTATAACCATTTTGGTTAATAGCTGAATAATGAACAAAAATATCTTCATTTTCCTTATATTCAATGAAGCCATATCCTTTTTCGTTATTAAACCACTTTACTTTTCCGGTCATAATCTCTACCTCCTTACTCTATAATTCTCTTTACCACTACCAGTTATATCATCGGGCTAGGAATAGCTTATCAAAAAAATTAAACTCATTTTCTAAAAAATATATCAATGGTCAAAAAAGCGGGATAAACGGTAAATCCTATTTTAAATTCTTATTATTTTCCCAAACAACTTCAAAATTTGCACCTTTTATCCCAATTTTAATATTCTAAATTTAGAATATGTTACACTGGTAGTCGTAAAGATAATAAGGAGCAATTATGAAGCAGTATATTATTGGTAATTCATTAAAATTAGTAAAGAATTTTAATCCAGAATTTTCTGAAGAAAAACTTCTTGAAATCAAATATGGACTAGAAGCAATATATCTAACATTAACTAAAATTATTACCATATTGTTATGCGCTTTATTAATTGGTTCAATTAAGGAAACGTTATTGTTGATGTTTTTTTTCAATTTATTACGATTAACAGGATTTGGATTACACGCAACAAAAAGTTGGATTTGTTGGATAATTTCCACGCTAATTTTTATCTTATTACCCTATTTGTGTATGAGCATGACGCTAACTACACCTATAAAAATTGTTTTATCTAGCTTATGTGTAATTATATTTTTATTATTTGCACCCGCAGATACTAAGAAAAGACCAATTTTGAATCGCAAGAAAAGAGTATTTTATAGAATTGCAACAACAATAACAGGAATTATCTTTATGATTGTCTTGCTTATGATACAAAATAACTTTTTATCCAATGTTTTGTTAACATCTATGATTTTAGAGGCAGTCATGATCTGTCCGTTGTCTTATAAGTTATCTGGTCAACCTTATAACAATTATAAGAACTATCAATAAGGTTTAAATATTTTTTTATAAATGATATTTGAACAAAAAATAAATAGTAGGAGGATAGTTATGAAAAAATTATTAGCTTCAGTTTTAACTGGACTTGGTATCTTAGCTGCTGGTGCTGCAAGTGCTGCTTGCATTATCGTAGTTATGGATGAACCAGAAGCTCCGATGAGTTTATTAACTAAATAATTAAACGATACGGATTAAAAAAGACTACTTAATCAGTAGTCTTTTTTATTTTTAACACTTGAATAAAATATCCATTTCGAATGCTCGTTTCATTACTATAAATTTTAAAAGATCTAATAATCCGTTTTACCAAGATTAAACCATGTCCTCTAGTTTTATCTTTTGTTGATACAAAACCATCGTCTACTTGATTTATTTCGTTGAACGTATTAGCAAATTCAAAAACTACAGTATCATCTTCTAAATAAGCATCCATAATAAATTTCTTTTCCTTACTCGTTGCTGTTGCTTCTATAGCGTTATCTAGGAATACACCAATAATTTTATTTAAACTATCCCAATCTTTTACAGGAAAATCTTTCAAAAGAGAATTTTGTAATTCTTTACTAATATTAATATCGATGGAAATTCCTAACTCTTCCATCCTCAATAATTTAAAATGAATTAAGCCTTTTGCACAATCTAATGGAATATTCTTTAAAGATGTAATCCATTTATATTTTATAGTATATTTATCCTTAATAATATGATCTAAATATTCAAGAAGTTTAGTATTTTTAGGCCTAACCATTGTTTTAATAACTACTAATTGATTTTTATTTTCATGTTGTGTAATTCTATACTCTTCAATTAATTGCTCGCTATTTTTAACATACTTTCCTAATTCTTTATAATTTTCTCTCATCATGACATTATTCATTTTTTCTTTTAATAAATATATTGTAATTGAAGTAAATGTTACTACTAAAAGTAAATTTAACCATAAAGTATCATCATACATCCAACCGCTATTACCTGCTTTAAAGAATATAGTACCAACAGCAATAAAGAATGTTGGTGCTAAAATAATAATGTCAATCTTTTTCGTATTACATAATTTATTGTATAAAAATCTTAATTGCTTTTTGAAAATTTTGATAATTCCCATTGTAATTAACAATACCAAAATATTAGCAACAAGTGTTTCATTAATAAACGAAACCATATTTCCTGTTAACCAATTTAAAGCAATATAACCAAGTAAAATAGGGAAATCGCTAATTATAATAATAACATATGAAATCAAAGATGTTACCATTGTATTTGTTGTTGAATTTTTAAAAACACATAAGAAGAACACGGTAAAAAGATAATAACATAAAGGAATTCTTAAGTTCATATCAACAAAATCATACAAAACCATAATAAGCAATGCCAAAACCATCAGTAAAATCATACTTCTTAATTTAAAAAATTTCTTGCTAGCCCCACATAATGAATAACCAACATAATAAATTGCTAAACCACTAATTAATGAACATAAATAAGTATATAAAAAATCTAACATATTTCACCACTCCCATTCCTATTTAGATTTTTTCCAGTAAATGTTCTTTTAAATCACGCTTATATCTTCTTGATAACAAGTCGGTAGTTTTTCCATTTTTAAACTTGATAATACTATTTAGAAAATCTACGCTTTTTATATTATATAAGTTCACAATACAGCTACGATGTGTCCTTATAAACCGTGGATCATTATCTAATTGCTTTAATAAACTAATCATAGATTGACGAACACTTAATAATTCCCTACTAGTATGAATAACAGCATACTCTGTATCCAAATCTTTTTCAATATATTGAATATCATCGTAAGGAAATTGATAAATTTCACCTTCTTGCATTATTGATAACTGTCGATCATAAGTTAATATTTCATGTGCCAGCATCAAACTTTTGTATAAATCATTGTAGCAATCATCATATTTAGAAATAAAATTAAGCATTAACACCTTACTTCTGAAATCACCTTCCTTTAAACCTTCATGTGCTGTAATCATAATAATTTGACTAATCCAATCGTGACTATTCCTAATTTGTCTTGCCAAATCTATACCAGATTTAGAATTTGGAACTTCAATATCTAGAATATAAATTTTTTTTTCGCGATTGTTTTCAATCAAATTCTTTAAATTTTCTGTATAGGAAGAAAATTGATGAATTTTATATACTCTTGTATCGCTTCCCATAACTCGATGAATAACTTTAATGTATTCCTCCTTAAAAATTCCTTCGTCTTCATAAATAATAAAATTAATCATAATACCCCTCATTTCATCAGTACAGTATTTTAACATATTTTTCCAATTATGCAAAGCAGAAAAAAAGAAAAATTAACTACTTGTTTACTTTTTCTTGTTTTTGAACCTATCTTTTACTATTTTTTCAAGTTTTTTTATTTTTTTTGGATTTTTATCAGAGATTACACTGGTAAAGAAAACAAACCAAACAACTATTACAAATAATATAATATAAATAATTTTTCCTAACACAGGATCTTTTAAAATATAGAAAATAGAGGCTAATGCAAATAAAATATTAATTGCATAAATGATTAACACTGTATTACGATGAGAAAATTTCATTCCTAATAACTGATGATGAAGATGTTCTTTGTCAGCGGAAAAAATGGGTTTTCTCTTGAGAATTCGGCGAATAATTGCAAATAGAGTGTCCAAAATAGGAATCGCTAATATTAGCAAAGGAACAAAAAATGAGGTTAATGCTGTTCCTTTAAAGCCTAGTAGAGAAATTACTGCAATAATATATCCCATAAACATGGTACAATCACCTGCAAAAATACTTGCTGGATAAAAGTTATGAACTAAAAATCCTAATGTTGAACCTAGCATAATGAGGGCTAATGTTAATTCTAGGCTACCATAACGCCCCTGAAAATAACAAATTATGCTAATCGTTAAGTAAAAAATCGAAGCAATACCACCACTAAGACCATCTAATCCATCAATCAAATTAATAATATTGACACAAGCTACCACAAATAACACCGTTAATGGATATGCCATTATTCCAAAATCCAAAGCAAATCCAAAAGCCGTAATATCATTTAATAAAATTTTTCCATAAAAGGCGATAATACATCCTGCTGCTATTTGTCCAATTAGTTTATGTAATGCTCTAAGTGGTTTGATATCATCAATAATTCCAGTTAATACAATAATAAAACTACCAATTAATATCGCGTTCATTTGAATACTATGTATTCCAAAAAGCATATACCCAAAAAGGAATCCTAAAAAAATTCCTACACCACCTAACTTTGGTATAGGGTGATGATGAATATGACGATTCCCCTCATCTTCGCGAGGTATATCAATTGCACCTATATGAGCTGCTACACGCTTCATTAATGGCATTATCGCTATTGAAAATAACATAGTCGTTAAAATAATTTTTATCATTGCTATAATTTCTTCATTTGCCATTTTATCACCTTCTAATGGAATTATATCAAAAATTTATTACTTAGACAAAGAAAAAAAGCAAATTCTCATTGCTCTAGTATCTTTATATTATCTAAAAGAATTCCCGTTCCCTCAGCAACACAGGTTAATGGCGAACTAGCAATAAACACAGGAACCTTTAATTCTTCCGTTAAAAGTTGAGGAAAACCATTTACCATTGCTCCTCCACCAGTAAGAACAATTCCTTTATCCATAATATCTGCTGACAATTCTGGAGGAGTTATCTCTAATACATTTTTTACCGCCTTAATAATTACATCAACGCTTCCTTTAAGTGATTCTTCTATTTCTTTAGAATTAACTACAATCGTATTTGGTAATCCTGTGGTGATATTTCTCCCCTTTACTTCAAGACGATTTTCTTTATCCCCTTCATAAACAGAACCTATTTTAATTTTAATTTCTTCTGCGGTTCTATCTCCTATTAATAATTTATATTTTTCTTTAATAAATTTAATAATATCTTGATCAAATGTATTTCCTGCAACACGTACTGATGTACTAGTAACAATTCCGTTTAATGATAAAACAGCAATATCAGTAGTACCCCCACCAATATCAACAACCATACTAGCACTGGGTTTTGAAATATCCATCCCCGCTCCAATGGCTGCTACTTTTGGTTCTTCTTCAATATAAACTTTTCTTGCCCCTGTTCTCTCAGTAGCTTCTTTGATTGCATTTTTTTCTACCTGCGTAATATTTGCTGGACAACAAATTAAAATTCGAGGTTTTGATATTACTCCTTTTCCTTTAATTTTTTGGATAAAATGATTTAACATCATCTCTGTCATTTCAAAATCAGCAATCACTCCATCTTGCATTGGACGAATTGCTTTTATTTTTCCTGGCGTTCTACCAAGCATTGCACTTGCATCATGACCTACTGCTAAAACTTTTTTTGTTTCACTATCAATTGCTACTACGCTAGGTTCATTTACAACAATTCCTTCACCTTTAACGTATACTAATACATTTGCTGTACCTAAATCGATACCTATATCTTTCATAAATAACCTCCGTATATCTATATTATTTACAAAAGATAATTACTTTATACCATTTTTGCATATTTTTGCTTAGTTGATTCGCCGCCTCTTATATGACGAATTTCTAAGTGTTTTTTTAAGACTTTTTGTACCTTTTCATATAAATCAAAGTCAATTTCCTCTAACCTTACTTGTAAATCTTTATGAATACTACTCTTACTTCGATTACTATTTTTAGCAATTTCTCTTATTGTTGCATCATTTTCCAACATATACTTTGCTTCTTTAAGCACTGTCTTTTCTAAATCAATATTCATATATCCTCCCACTAATATATATGAAATTCAATTTTTTTCTAGAAGAAAAAAAGACTAATTTAGTCTTGATTGGTAATGGATTTGTCAAAATAATTTTCAGGATTTACAATAACACCTTTAGAAAATAATTCAAAATGAAGTTGATTCTCGTGATTACTTAATTCACTTTTTCCAGATGTTCCAATAACTTGTCCTTGTTTTATGGTATCATTTTTAGCAACTTTTACTTCACCTAAACTTTGATAAATACTAATTAAATTGTTTCCATGACGTACTTCAACAATTTTTCCTAGAATTTCATCTTCTTTAACATCAATTACAGTTCCATCTAAAACAGCAATAACATCAAATGCCTCATCACAAACAAAATCAATTCCTGAATTTTGCATATAAGTATTTTCATGTTCAATTAAGGATTGTTGCTGTTTTGTCGCATCCCCTTGATAATCATAAAAATATTTATCAATTTTTACATTTTCTTTTTGATAGGGACGAATTACTTTTACTGTAGGATCATCTTCTACGTTCATTACTGGAATAGTTGTTCCAAAAATAGCGTTAGATACATAGGTAATTTCTTCCTTTTCTGGTTCCTTTAAGCTTTTTGATGTTGCAAAAATACTAATGACTAAGGCAAAAACTGCTAATAGATAAATACTTGGTAAAACAAAGGGTTTTAATTTTAGTTTCTTTTTCATTTTTCCACCTCAATAAAAGTGTTTCCTAAAATGAAAAAAAATATACATTAATAATATATTTTTGTTGCTTCAAATATATCGTATAAAAAATTAGTTACTAAGTATGATATAGATAGACAAAGAAAAAAATAGACTAATCGTGCTTTAAAAACTTGATTTTTTTTAAAAATAGCGTTGATATTTACTCCATCCATAGCAAAAATGACTAAGATGGTAACTAAGGCATATAAATACGCTTTGACACTCATAAGTTGTCACCGTTTTCATAAGAAGTTATCATTTTTATTCGACAAATATGACGTTCTTCGTTAGAAAATGTAGTAGTAAGAAAGGTTTCTACAGATTGGATTGCTTCTTTTAATGGCATTTTGGCAGATAACGCAATAATATTCGCATCATTATCTAATCTTGTGTACTTTGCCTCTTCCTGATTAGAAACTTTGGCACACCTTATGCCTTTTACTTTATTACAAGCAATACTAATTCCAATTCCACTACCACAAATGGCAATTCCAAAATCGAATTCACCATTAACTACTTTTTCTCCTAATAAAAATGCGTAATTTGGATAATCTGCGGCATCTGTTGTATGTGTTCCTAAATCTATTATTTCAAAACGATTAGAAAAATTTGTTTTTAATGCCTCTTTTAACTCTAATCCACGATGGTCACTAACAATTCCTACTTTCATTTTATCACCTTCTTTATTTATTATACCATAAAATATGAAAAAACTTAGAATTAACTCTAAGTTTAAGCTTGTTCAGTGAAACCAAATTTTTTATTGAACTTATCAACGCGTCCAGCTTTAGATGCTCTACTTTGTTTTCCTGTATAGAAAGGATGACATTTTGAACATACTTCTACATTGATTTCTGGTTTTGTTGATCTTGTCATAAATGTCTCACCACAAGAACAAACTACTTTAGTATCACAATAATTTGGATGAATATTTGCTTTCATTTTTCATCTCTCCTTCCGCCATGATTAATACTAATCATAGTAAATTCACTAGCGACAATAGTATATCAAGAAAATTAGTGTTTGGCAAGTCAATTTGGAATTTTTTAAAAATTGCTTCTTTTAACAGTTTTTTAAGAAAATTCCTATCCTTATCCAATAATTATATATGAGGTGAATCATATGAAAAGACTTAATATATTTGTGATTAAACAAGAGAATTTGGCTTTGGGAATGGTGCATCTAATTTAGATGGTGTTTCTTTTACTTTTCACAAACAGGAAAATAGTATTATAAAAGAGGTAAATATATTAAATGATAAATTAACGGAATTTTGGTATACCAATATGATACATATAGCTAATTTAATTATGAAACATGGGGATTATAATAAATATGATATAGACACTAGGAAAAATATTTTCTTAGCAACGATGAAATTCTTAGAGAGCTTTCAAAAAAAGATTTTGAAACATTTGAAAGCAAGAACTCTATTCACTTTTACTATTGATTTAAAATATTGCTTTCTATTTCATCAATGATTTTATTGGCAATTAGAGAATACCCTTTAGTATTTGGATGAATATCGATAGGATTTGGTAATACGTCATCACTATTTCTAAAATCTAGAGAAACCTTGATATAAGTTACCTTATGCTTTTTACAAATATCTTCATATTCACTATCAACATAATCAATTACTGGGTCAAATTCTTTGATTTTAGGAAAAGGATTGTAATATCCTATGACTAAAACGTTTTTCTTATTATACTTACGAATTTCTCCTAATAAAGTATCTACATTTTTTATCGTATTATCAATTGCTTGATAAGAAATACTATCTAAATTTTTTATATTAATTTCCCCAAAAAAATCATTTGCACCAATAGAAATTGTAATTAAATCAGCTTCTCTTAAGAGTACTTTTAGATGCTGTTCTTTCCCATCTACAACAATTTTCTTATTATTTTGAATATCTTGTAACAAATCAGTACTTCTAGCACCGCTTTTTGAATACTCTTTTGTATAAAACTTTAATAAATCATTCTTTTCTAAATAATTAGCCACATAATCACTATAACCATATCCAATAGCACCATAAGGATTTTGTCCTATTGCTAAAGAGTCCCCTAAAGCTAAATAAGTAAAAGAATGCGTCATGGTTAACCGATAAATCAAATAAATTAAGAAAAAGACAACCAAACAAATGATAATTTTTCTATATTTCATAACGTCCTCCAAAGAAAAAAGAGATTATATATTATACTATATTTCACTAATCTCTATTTTAGCACCGACGTTTGTCAATTTTTCTACTATTTCCTCGTATCCTCTTAAAATATGTTCGACATTTTCTATCACTGTTGTTCCTTCTGCAATTAAAGCCGCTGCAAGTAGTGCTGCACCTGCTCGTAAATCCGTAGCTTGTACAACCATACCTTTTAATGGTGTTTTTCCCTTAATCAATGCCGCTTGACCGTTGACTATAATATTAGAACCCATTTTATTTAATTGTTCTACATGCATAAAACGATTTTCAAAAATGGTTTCTACTACTTTAGATGTTCCCTCACACTGTGTTAATAAAGTCATAAATGGTTGCTGCAAATCTGTTGGAAAACCAGGATATACTAGTGTTTTTATATTTGTCTTTTTATAATTTTCCTGATGATTTACAATGACATAATCTCCTCCAATTGTAACATCTACACCAATTTCCATTAATTTAGAAGTTAATGCCTCTAAGTGTTCTGGAATAATATTATCAATTTTTAAGTAATTTCCACATAAAGCACCAATAATAATATATGTGCCTGCTTCAATTCGATCTGGAATCACCTCATGAAAGCATCCATGTAATTCCTCTACCCCAGTAATTTTGATTCTAGACGTTCCAGCACCAGTAATTTTAGCTCCCATATTATTTAAAAATGTTGCAACATTCACAATTTCAGGTTCTTTAGCAGCATTATCAATAATGGTTGTCCCTTTCGCTTTTACAGCAGCTAGCATAATATTAATCGTAGCACCAACACTAGCAATGTCTAAATAAATATTACCGCCTTTTAACTCTTCTGCTGAAACAATGTATTTATTTCCTTCTACTTCTACTTTTGCACCTAAAGCTTCAAAACCTTTTAAGTGCAAATTAATTGGCCTAGCTCCAATAGCACAACCTCCAGGAAAATACATTTCTGCTTTCTTATATTTTCCTAATAATGCTCCTAAAAAATAATAAGATGCTCTTAATTTACTTGATTTTTCACAAGAAATTTCTTTATTTTCCATATTTTTTGCATTAATTACTATACTCTCACTGGCTCGAGCAATGTCAACTCCTAAAAAGGTAAGAATGTCACATAATGCTGATGTATCTGTAACCTCTGGAACATTACAGATTGTCACCTCTCCTGTTGCTAATATAGCAGCAGGAATTAATGCTACAGCGCTATTTTTCGCTCCACCAATTCGTATCGTTCCTGATAGATTTTCTCCTCCAACGATGGATAATGTTTTCATATTCTACCTCCATACTACTATATTTTATTATCGATATCTTCCTTGGTGCTATTCTTTTTCATAAATTCTAGTATTAAGGCCTGCACCTTTTTTATTATAGCATCTTTTCCACTACCAATTATTTTTCTTGGGTCATACACTTCTTGATTTTCATCTAGATATTTCCTAACCTCTTTAGCCCATGTAATTTGAAGTTCTGTGTTAATGTTGATTTTATTTATTCCACAGTCAATTGCTTTTTCAATTTGTTCCTTAGGTATTCCTGTACCACCATGTAATACTAAAGGTATAGGAAGTAATTCCTTAATTTTTTTCATCGTATCAAAATCTAAATTAGGTTCTTTCTGATATAAACCATGTACACTTCCTAAGGCGGGCGCCAGCGAATCTACTTTTGTCATTTCATAAAAAGGAATAACTTCTTCTACTCTAGCATGAAAAGTATTATACTCCATCCCATCTTCACTACCACCGAAGTGCCCTAGTTCTGCTTCTACACTTACACCACGAGTATGCGCATACTCTACGACTTCTTTTGTTATTTTTACATTTTCTAAAAAGGGATATTGTGATGCGTCAATCATTACCGAAGTAAAACCATTATCAATGGCCTTCTTGCAAGATTCCACACTAGAACCATGATCTAAATGTAAGCATACATCTATAGAAATATTTAAATCTTTCATTAAACTAGAAACAATATGATAGACCGTTAAGTATCCACCTATATATTTGATTGCACCCTCACTAACACCTAAAATTACTGGCGTTTTTAGTCCTTCACTTGCTTCTAATATATACCGTGTCCATTCTAAATTATTAATATTAAAATGAGCAATTGCGTACCCACTTTGTTTTGCCTTTAATAACATCTCGTTGCTATTTACTAACATATTAATCACCAATTTAATGATAGACAAAAACCTATACTTTGTCAAATGAAATCCATTAGAAAAATAAATAATCTAAAGCTAATAGCAATAAAATAATACTTCCAATAAAAGAGGCAACTTTGCCAAAATGATTACTAAATACTTTACCAATAGACAAACCAAAATAAGTAAATGTTGCACTAACAATAGAGAAAATGCTAGAAGATAAAAATAAATGTCTATCATAAGTACCAAAGGCTAATCCAATCGAAAAACTATCAATACTAACGGTAAAAGCAAAAACAATTAATGCAAATAAAGAAGTTAACGACATAATCTCCTCATCTTTTTTTAAGGAAATCAACATTTGAATAGCAATTACCAAAAAAATAAGTCCTACGAAAATTTTGGGATATAGAATAAACTGGGCTAAAAAGAAATCTCCTAAAATATAACCAAATAGTGGCATAAAAAAATGAAAAATACCAACACATACACTTAATTGATACTGTTTTGTTCTAGTTAAAGGCATTGTTCCATAAAAAATGGCCAAAGAAAAAGCATCCATACTAAGAGCAATGCCAACTAGTAGTTTACTAAAAAAAATACTCATATGATCACCTTGATAAATCATACGAGAAAACATCTTTATTCATACATTATTTTGTTATATTATCCCATAACTTTTTAAAAAAAGAGGTATATTCTATCTTTTCACTCTTACCTTCATCAAATCCTTCTTTATCCATAAAACACAAAGGAGGAAATAATACACACCACCAATTGTTCCCTTTTCCTTCTCCCAATGTAACTACTAATGATTCATAATATCCTTCTTGATATTGATGATTTTGATATGTTTTTTCAGGAAATAAATGATAACCATAATCAATCGAGTAATCATCACTTTCTAAATCAAGACTAATTAAAGTTTGTTTTACCACATTATCTAATAAAGAAAGATTATTTTTTAGCAAGGTTCGTGCTTCATCAAGATTTTTAGCATTTTCTAAAATATTCACAATGGTCTCTTCTAATTGATTTTTCACCTTACCTTTTATCATTTGATCAACAGGTAAATTACTATTTGCTATTACTCGAAAGCGAATCGATTCATTAGGAATCACTACATCAGCTTTTGAATTATCTGATAAGATTATAAATAAAGCAATTAGGGCTAAGATTATATATCCAAATTTTTTCATTAAAAATCACCTTCACTTAAATCATGAAAGGTGATGCTATAAGTTATTCATCGCTTGATAAGACAAAAATCATCCTATCTCGACCTTGTAAATCTTGATGAGGAAATATCCTTGATTTTGGGAAATATTCCTTAATCATTGCTACTACTTTTTCTTTTTGGGTAGCACCGATTTCTAAGGCCAATAAATATTTGGAATTTAAAAACTTTGCTGCTTGTTTTAATATTTCCTGATAAAAGTAAAGTCCATCATTTTCTGAATATAAGGCTAAATGAGGTTCATATTTTAATACCTTTTCATCAACTGTTTCACCTTTAGCAATATAAGGCGGATTGGAAATAATTATATCAAAATTTCCCTTTACATTAGAAAAAAGGTCACTATATACCAAATCCACGTCAGCATTTAATATTTTAGCATTACTCCTTGCTACATCAAGAGCTTCCATACTAATATCAGTTAAAACCACTTTCGCCTTTGGTAATTCTTTTTTTAACGTAATGCCAATATTACCACTGCCTGTACAAAGGTCTAAAATTTGTAAATTTTCATCACTTTTAAAATGTTTTTTGACATATTTTATTGTATTTTCTACTAACTCTTCTGTCTCAAAACGTGGTATTAGTACATTTTTATTGACTTGATACCAATATCCGTAAAAATTTACTTTTCCTAAAACATATTGAATTGGCTCATTATTCGCTAAGCGAGATACCATTTGTTGATAATGTTTAACCTCTTTTTCATCCACCTCTTGATGAAGGATATCTAGTAATTCAATGGGATTTTTATTTAATAATTCACTAAGTAGAAAGTGAACCTCTTTTGTATGAAGATAACGTTTTCCATAGACAATTAAATCTTCAATACTCATTCTTCGATATTACCTTCTAAATGACGTTTTTGATCTTCTAGAATAAGGGCTTCAATAATTTCTCCAAGGTCTCCTTGCATAACTCTATCTAATTGTTTTGTCGTAAAGTTAATACGATGATCCGTTACCCGATTTTGGGGATAATTGTAAGTCCTAATTTTTTCGGAACGATCTCCTGTTCCAATTTTGTTTCTTCTCTCATTTCCCGCTTTTTCCTCATGTTCTCGAATCATTTCTTCATAAATTTTCGCTTTTAACATTTGAAGAGCTTTTTCTCTATTTTTAATCTGACTTCGCTCATTTTGACATGTTACCACAATTCCCGTTGGTAAATGCGTCATTCGAACAGCACTATCAGTAGTATTTACATGTTGTCCTCCAGCACCTGATGAGCGATACACATCTACTTTTATGTCTTTTTCATCAATATCGACATCAATGTTTTCTGCTTCTGGCATAACTAAAACGGTAGCCGTAGAAGTTTGAATTCGACCCTGCGACTCTGTTTCAGGTACACGTTGAACACGATGAGAACCACTTTCATATTTTAACTTACGGTAAGCATCTTTACCTTTAATCATAAACTCAATTTGACTAAATCCTCCTGCTTCCCCTTCAACCATGTTATATACTTCATAAGTATAATGTTCACTTTCGGCATAACGAATATACATTCGGTATAAATCTCCAGCAAAGATGTTTGCTTCATCTCCTCCTGCTGCGCCTCGAATTTCGACAATGACGTTCTTCCCGTCGTTGGGATCTTTAGGAATTAACAAGTATTCCAAATCTTTTTCTAATTTTTCCTTTTGTTTTTCTAATTCACCAAGCTCTTCTTTGGCCATTTCTCCTAGTTCAGGGTCTTTCACCATTTCTTTTGTATCATTAATACTACCAAGTAATTTCTTATACTTTCGATACACCATAACAACATCTTCTAAACTAGACATTTCTTTTGATATTTCCTTTGTTCGATTAATATCACTTAAGGTTTCTAGCTTTGTTAATTCTTCACTTAACTCTAAATAATGTTTTTCAGTTGCTTCTAATCTCTCAATCACAATTATCCCTTCCTCACTTATATAAAATGCTTAAAAGAGCTAGGTAGTTATTGCTCTAGCTCCATTTCATCCTCATCAATTACCACTAAATCTTTTAATTCATCATCACCATCATCGTAATCATCTTCAGTCTCATCCATATCAAAATCGTTTCCTTCTTCTTGTATATCTTCATCGATTTCTTCTTTTACGTCTTCTAATTCTTCATCATCATCTTCTTCTAAAACAATAACCTTATCTGATGCATGACGAGTACGTAAATCCCATGTTCCATCAGTCAATAAAATAAAGCGTTTATCTGTAGTTAATGATGTATAATAATCGCCAATTTTATTTTCAAATACACTATTAGGTAATTCTAACAACGTTACAATTTCCTTAAATAGGGATGCTGTATTCATTTTTCCCTTTTCTTCTAATAATAAATTAGTGATATCTTTATATGATAGTAGTTCTAACTCTTCTTTAGTCATATTCTTAATTTTCATTGACTTACCTCCTACATTTTTTCATATGCATTTATCCCCACTAGTGATAAAGCATTTTTTATCGTAATTTGAACAGCTCTGATTAATGCTAAATGGTCTATCGTATACTCCGTGTCACTAGTTATAATTTTTTCATTAGCATAATAATTATGAAATAAACTAGCTAAATCATAAACATAATTTACAATTGGATGTACTTCTTTTTTAATTGCACATTTTTTAGCCACTTCCTTAAATTCATAAACCTTTTCTAAAACATTATATGCACTATCACTCGTTATGCTCTTATAAGTTGCTTTTTTATCTAGTAATTCTAGATTAGCATTTAATATTGAGCAAATTCTAGCATGAGCATAATTAATGTAGTAAACAGGATTATCATTAGACTGTTGTAGAGCAAGATCTAAATCAAAATCAATTTGTGTATCAGGGCTATGGCTAACAAAGAAATATCTCGCTACATCTTTTCCTACTTCATCTAATAGTTCATCTAGAGCTACAGCATTTCCTGTTCGCTTACTCATTTTTACTTCTTCACCATTCCGTAGAAGCCTTACCATCTGTAAAATTAATATCTCCAATTTTTTAGAATCATATCCCATCATTTCGATACTTGCTTTTAATCTTTTCGTATATCCGTGATGATCTGCTCCTAAGATATCAATAAGCTCATCAAATCCTCGCTCATACTTATATGTATGATACGCAATATCAGGAAGTAAATACGTATTTGTTTTGTCTTTTTTTATCAGTACTCGATCTTTATCATCACCATACTTCGTCGTTTTTAAAAATAAGGCATCATTTTCTATATAAGTATTATTCGATTGTTTTAGTTTTTCTATCGCTTGTTCTACTCTTCCTTCTTGATAAATAGAACTTTCTTTCGTCCATTTATCATAAACAACGCCAAAACGTTTTAAATCTTTTTCAATTCTTGCTAAAAGACGATTCATTGCATATTCTTTGAAGTAAGATAAATCTTTATCTAACCAAGCCGTTTGATATTCTTGATATAATTCCTTGGCCATAATAATAATATCTTGCCCATGATAGCCATTTTCTGGAAACTCCACTTCAATATTACAACATTCCTTATACCTTGCTAAAAGGGATAATCCTAAATTATTGATTTGATTTCCTGCATCATTGACATAATATTCACGGGTAACCTCATATCCTGCAAAAGTTAAAATATTAGCTAAGCTATCTCCTAGCGCTGCTCCTCTAGCATGACCTAGATGAAGAATTCCAGTAGGGTTAGCACTAACAAATTCTAAGTTTACTTTTCTATGTTCTCCAACGTTACTTTTTCCATAATTTTCTTTTTTTTCTAAAACTTCATCGATGTTTTCTAATAAATAATCACGCGTCACAAAAAAATTAATAAAACCAGGTGCTTTTACTTCAATCTTTAAAATTTTCTCATCATGAATATCGCGAGTTAACATATTCGCTATTTCTAAAGGATTCTTTTTTAAAACACTCGCTAACTTCATTGCAAGATTACTTGCATAATCTCCATTATTCTTATCTTTACATTTTTCAATGACCAAATCATTCGGATAATCAATTGATAAAGTACTCATCTGTTGCTTTAACAATTCTTTTAATTGCTCCTTCATCTTATTCCTCCATCCAATTCATATCAATTTTAATCAAGTCTTCTGTCTCATCCAATTGATAAACAACTTCAAACTTATTTCCTTGAAAATTTAACTTTCGAACTAATAGTGATGCTTCAAAACTAATGTTTTCTTTTTTTAATTCATAAACTAACTTTTTCTTAGCGAAATTGAAGGTCGATTTTTTTTCTTTATCTTCTCTAATGAATAAAAGCTCATCTATATTAAAGTGATACGATACTTCATCATAATGAAAATGAATTTTATTCAAATTTTGTAAACCTAAGCACATAAATTCGTATTTTTCGTCCATATTAACTAATGAAAATTTGACTCTTATTTTAGACATTAAAATCACACCACAAATTTCTAATTTGCATTATAACATATCTTTATAAAAATGCATACATATTTTAATTATTTTTTTCAAACGATGACATTGAAAGGAAGCGTTATCCATGAAAATCGTAAAAAAAGTAGTAAAATACATCACTTTAATGAGCATTATCTTTCTAGTTTTTATCCTCGCCGTTTATACTTATGCAAGACTAACACCAAAAATTCAAATTAAAAGTGCAAATAGTTTTTCTCTTTATGATAAAGATATGCAAATGTTTTTTCAAGGATCCGAGAGCAAAGAATGGATAGCATTACAAGAAATTTCTCCACATTTAGTCAATGCTACGTTATCAATTGAGGATAAACATTTCTATTCCCATCACGGTTTTGATTTATTAAGAATTGCTAAAGCACTTTATGTAAACATCACTTCTGGATCTAAAAAACAAGGGGCTTCAACAATTTCACAACAATATGCTAAAAATTTATTCTTAGATTTTGATAAAACTTGGCAAAGAAAATTAAAAGAAATGTGGTTAACATTAAAATTAGAAACACATTATTCAAAAGATGAAATTCTAGAAGGATATTTAAATACCATTAATTATGGACACGGAATGTATGGAATTGAAAATGCATCTAAATACTATTTTAATAAAAGTGCGACTGACTTATCTTTAGCAGAAGCTACCATTTTAACAGGAATTCCTAAATCACCTTCGAATTACTCGCCACTAGTAAATTTTGAATTAGCAAAAACAAGACAAAAAACAATTTTATCCTCTATGGTAAAAAATAAAATGATTACCCAAGAAGAAGCTGATGCTGCTTATTTAGAAGAGTTAACTTTTACTGGAAAAAGACAATATGTTAATTTAAGTACTATTATGTATTATCAAGATGCAGTTATTAAAGAATTAAAAACCATTTCTTCCATTCCTTCTTCTTATTTACAAACAGGGAGCTTAAAAATTTATACAACACTTGACATCAATGCGCAAACGCTATTAGAAAACAACATTAAAGAAATTATGCCTGATAACGAGTTACAAACAGCAGCAGTAATGATGGATCCTAATAATGGAGGAGTTCTTGCCTTAGTCGGGGGAAAAGACTATAATATTAGTCAATTTAATCGAGCAACGCAAGCGATGCGACAAGTTGGATCAACCATGAAACCTTATTTATATTATTCTGCCTTAGAAAATGGATTTACCTCAAGCACAACTTTTACCAGTGAAGAGACAACCTTTACTTTTTCTAATAATAAAAGTTATAGCCCCCAAAATTATAATGCTAAGTATGGAAATAAACCTATTTCAATGGCCACTGCTATTGCTTATTCAGAAAATATATATGCCGTTAAAACCCATATGTTTCTTGGTGAAAATGCTTTAGTTGATATGGCAAAACGCGTAGGAATCACCGCTGATTTAGAACCTATTCCATCTCTTGCTTTAGGAACAGGAGAAATTAGTGTTTTAGAAATGGCTGCTGGGTACTCTGCTTTTGCTAATGAAGGATACAAAATTAAACCACACTTTATAAAAAGAGTCGAAGATGGATATGGTAATGTTTTATATGAATTTAAAGAAGAAAAGGAAGCTGTACTAAATAAGAGTTTAACTTTTATTTTAAATAATTTACTAACTGCTACTTATGATACTGATTTTATTGATTATAATTATCCTACTGCAGTAGGTATTAAAGCTAGGCTTACTAATAAATATGCCTTAAAATCAGGAACAACGAACACTGACAACTGGTATATTGGCTATACTCCTCAAATTGTTACCGCGGTATGGGTAGGATATGATAATAATCAAGCACTAGAAGTTTCTGAATATAAATATGCCCAAAATATATGGGTGAACTCTATGGAAAAATATTTTACTGATAAAGAGGCTACTTGGTATACAATGCCAAGTAATGTAGTTGGAATTTTAGTAGAGCCTATATCAGGAAAACCCGCTACAGAAAACTCCGAGAAAAAAAAGATCATGTACTTTATTAAAGGTACTGATCCTAGTCGAGAAGATCCTGTTTTTGATGAATATACCACAACAGATTAATAGATAATTTTAATAAAATCTCCTGTTTTTGCCAATAAAGCGTTGGCATCATCCGTATCTAAGTGACATTCTAAAGCGTAATTTTGTCCTTCTTTAATCTTAACGTGATGCAAAATGGCTCCTTTTTCTCCTTGAATTTCGATTGACACTTCATCTTTATCTTCCAAATTAAGTGCTATTCTATCATTTTTAGTCATATGAATGTGCCTTGTTGCTAAAATGGCACACTCTTTTTTTATTGAACCATTTAATCCGATAATTTCTACCATTTGAGCTTTTGTTAAATCTCCAGAATCACGAACAGGCGGATTAATTCCTAATTGATAAGCATCGGTTTTACTAAGTTCTACTTGAGTATATTTTCTTATAGGACCAAGGATACGTACATTTTCAATACTATTCTTTTCTGTTTTTATGGTAACTACTAAATTTGATGCAAATTCACCTGGCTGTACTAAACTTTTTTTCACTTCCAACGGAGTATTTCCAAATAAAATTTGATAGTCTTCTTCATTCAAATGAACATGGCGATTAGAAACTCCTAATAATATATCCACTTTATCATCTCCCTATTTATTTTAACACTAACATTATTTTTCGTAAATATTTTTCCATCTTTCCCATATAATGAAATAGCGAAAGGAGATATTTATGAATCAAAATGTAAATTCTAATCCATTTTTGGGAGGAACTCAACCCCCTATACAAAATTTTCCTAATTTTAACAATCAACAACAAAATCAAAATATGATTGCTCAACCACAATATGCTGAGAATCTTTTACAATTAAACCGAGGAAAAATGGCTAGATTCTTTATGTCATATTCTGATTCTATTGAGTGGCGCGATCGTATTTTTGAAGGAATTATTGAAGATGCTGGTAGAGATTATACCCTTCTAAGAGACCCTAAAAATAATCGCTCTACTATTTTATGGAACGTCTATTTAAACTTTGTTGAGTTTGACGAGCCGATTAACCACTAGAAATAAAAGGAATGATTGCTTCATTCTTTTTAATTTGATATAATAAATATTATAGAGGAGGTTAAAATGTTTTATTTTGTTGTTTCTTTTATTGTTATTCTTGCTATACTTGGAATATTTATCATGACCATTTATAATAAATTTCAAATTACGATTATTAAAATTAATAAAGCAGAAAATAATCTTGATTCTTTATTCAATAAAAGAAAAGTGCTCCTTTTACGAACTATTTCTAATATTGAAGAAAATGATGAATTAAAAGAAATGAAAGATGAATTAGACTTTGATATTGTCCTTGAAAATCATTTTGAGGCGAAGAAAAAATTATTTTTGCTATCAACAGAGTTATTTAACTATCTTGATTCAATTTCTAAAACGAGGGAAATTGATGAATTATTAGTTGATTTTGAACGTAATGACATAGAAATTGATAGTGCTATTTCCTATTATAATGATCAAGTGGTAATTTATAATCGCTTAATTAAATGTTTTCCTTCTAATTTAGTTAGCTTGATTTTTCATTATCAAAAAAAATCGTTTTATGAAGGAGAAACAAAGGAAATCGACGATATTATTGTAAAGAGCTAAGCTCTTTTTCTTTTATTTGCCAGTTAATAGGACTTAGCCCTTGGCTTGTTAAGAATTGATTTGTTTTAGAAAACGGTTTACTTCCAAAGAAACCATTATATGCAGATAACGGAGATGGGTGAGCGGATTCTACTACATAGTGAATTGGATTCGTAATCAACTTCTTTTTTCCACGAGCATAACTACCCCATAAGATAAATACCACAGGTGTTGTTTTTTGATTAATAATTTTAATGACATCATCAGTAAATATTTCCCAACCTCTATCTTTGTGAGACGCTGGTTTTCCTTCTTCCACAGTTAAAACAGCATTTAATAAAAGTACCCCTTCTTTAGCCCACTGCATTAGTGACCCATTTGATGGAATAGTGCATCCTAAATCATCATGTAATTCTTTAAAAATGTTTTGTAATGATGGTGGTTTTCTTATTCCCTCTTTAACCGAAAAGGATAATCCATGTGCTTGTCCTATACCATGATAAGGATCTTGGCCTAAAAGTACAACTTTAACATCTTGATAAGAAGTCATTTTAAATGCATTAAAAATATCTGTTGACTTAGGATAAATTGTCTTTATTTTATATTCATCTTTAACAAATTCGATTAATTTTTGAAAATACTCTTTTTTTAATTCCTCGCTTAATAAATTGTCCCAATCATTTCCAAACATATTTTTCACTTCCTTTTACTATTATATCACTTTTTTTACTTATTTTTTAATGTTAAATGAAAAAATATTTTCTCTCTTAAACAAAAAATAGTGTAAACGTTTAATATTGCCATTAACGCTACTAAAATATCTACTATATTCCATAATATACTAGGACTAGCAACACTACCAAAAATAAGTAAAGTTAAAGTTAAAATAACCAAAATCAATCGATAATTAGAAAATTTTTCTTTTAAAAGATATTTAAGATTACTTTCACCATAATAATAACCAGTGACAATGGTAGAAAAAGAAAATAATACAATAATGACAATTAAAAAGGTATTACCAAAACTACCAAAGTGTTCTCTAAAGGCAAATTGAGCAAGTTCTATTCCATTCATATTTAAAAATTGCTGACCTTGATAATCTGAGGTCATAATAATTAAAGCCGTTGAGGTACACACAATCAAACTAGTAAAATATACTCCTACAATTTGGACTAATCCTTGACCTATCGCATTATTGGTATCTGCTGTTGAGCTTGCTATTGCTGATGTTCCAAGCCCTGCTTCATTAGAGAAAACTCCTCTTTGTATTCCAATTAATATAGTACTAATAAAACCTACACTAGCACTTCTTAAGTTTAAACCAGATTTTACAATTGACATAAAAATTGTCGGAAGTTCTTGAAAATGCTTTATAGATACAATAATTGTAACTAGTAAATAGCATAATCCCATAATAGGAACCAATTTATTAGAAAATTTACTAATACCTTTTAATCCCTTGTAAATAACTAAAAAAGTAATTATAGCAATAATAATTCCACTTGCTAATGAGGGAAGATATGCTTCTAAACTTTTGGCTATGGTATTAGATTGAATGGTAAGAAAACCTAA
Source organism: uncultured Mycoplasmatota bacterium (assembly GCA_948466735.1). Taxonomy (GTDB): domain Bacteria; phylum Bacillota_I; class Bacilli_A; order RF39; family UBA660; genus CASRZP01. The sequence goes on from CAOKBR010000002.1 coordinate 25,605, forward strand.
GATATAAGCAAAACAAGTTAAGATAGCATATACTACTGCCATATTTTTTTGATTTAGGCCATAATCCATATAATAAGAGGGTCCTCCAATATAGTTATTGTTATCTTTTTTTCGATACAGCACTCCTAGACAGCTTTCGACAAAAGAGTTTGGTGCCAAAAGAATTGATGATATCCATACCCAAAAAATAGTACCTACTCCACCAATATAAATGGCTAACGCAATTCCTGCAATAGAGCCTACCCCAACTTTAGCAGCTGTTGATAACATTAAAGTATCAAATGGTGTAATATTACTATCTTTTTTATGATGAAAACTTTCCCTAATTTTTTTGATATTAAATTGTATTCCTTTTAACTTTATCGTAAAATATATTCCACTTGCCATCATGAATACTGTTGCAATTAACCAAAGAACTTTATTAACGTATTCCATTTTATCACCTAACTTTATCATAAAAGATAAAATGATAAAAAATTGACGAAAAAAGAAATACCACTTTTATTTATGATATTTCTCATGATTCATAATGGTAAATGCTCGGTATATTTGTTCTAGAAGTAAAACTCTAAAGAGTTGATGGGGAAATGTAAGTGAGGAAAACGATAGATGCATCTTGGAAAGTTTTTTAATTTCCTCATCTAACCCGTAAGAACCTCCAATAATAAAGGTGACTTGTGAATAATGAACTAAAGTTTGCTCAATTAAACTAGCAAATTCTTCTGACGTACACATTTTTCCTTCAATTTCTAAAGTAATTATATAATCTTTATCCGATATTACTTTTAAAATTTTTTCTTTTTCTTTTCGTTTACAGACAATAACATCATCCATAGACGAATCAGATAACTCAATTAACTCAAATTTGGTATATTTTGATAATCTTTTTTCATATTCCTTAAATAAAGATGAAAACTCTTCTTTTAATTTTCCTACACAAATGACTCTTATCATTTTATACCTCAATTAATTTACTACCTTCTAACTGGGTAGCAACATATATTTTAGGTGATGGTATTTCTTTTTTCTTAAATTCTTCCACTACTGCTTGTATAGCCAATTCTTCGTTGTTATTTGTTTCACTTAGATGGGCTAAGACAATATAATCTGTTTTACTTCCAATGATCCCAGATAGATATTTAGCTGCGGCATGATTGGATAAATGTCCTATGTCACTAATTACTCTTTGTTTTAAATAATATGGATAAGATCCTTCCATCAACATTTTTTCATCATGATTACTTTCTATAATATAAATGTTTTTATTTTGAATTTTTGATAAATATTTTCGATTAATATACCCTGTATCAGTAATATATACTAAGCTCTTTCCTTGATATACAAAGGAAAAACCAACGGGAGATATAGCATCATGAGAAATAGGGATTAATTCTCCTTCTATATCGTCTAAGAAAAATTTATCAGATAAAATTTCAATTTGTTTAGGATTAATCATTTGACTAATTTCATCTACATTTTCTTTAGTGACAAAAACTTTACAAGATAACTTTTTGGCAAAAGAAACTAAACCTTTAATATGATCCTTATGTGTATGGGTAATTAAAATATATTTAATTTTAGATAAATCTACGTTTAATGGCTCTATTCGTAAGATAAAATCGTGATAAGTAATTCCCACATCAATTAAAAAATAGATATCATTACACATTACTAAGGTGACATTTCCCTTAGATCCACTAGCAATTACTTTAACTTCCATAAAATACCCATGGACTCACATGAGTCCCCCCATAATAAGGGAATCCTTTCCAAATTCCAAAATGTAAGTGGGGTCCTGTTGCCCATCCTGTATCTCCCATCGTTCCAATGACTGTTTTCCCCATTTCCACGTGTTGTCCTGCTGATACATACCGATTGGCTAAATGAGCATAAATAGTATAATAACCGTTATTATGATTAATAACAATATATTCTCCATTAACAGAAGTATATGATGATACTTCAACAACACCATTATTTGCTGCATAAATTGGTGAACCATATCCTGTTCCTGATATATCAATTCCATCATGGAATGAACCCCAACGCCAACCATAGTTACTAGTAATAACATATGGTGTCCTAGTAGGCCATGCCCAAAGATTAACGTCTCCATAACTTGTACTTTTTCCACCACGAACAATCACTTCATTAATTACAGGTTTTACAATTTCATTTTTATCTACATGCGCATACGCTAATTCACCATTATTAGTTACTACACTTTTAGTTACTTTTTGTGTACCATTTTCTCCTTTTTGACGAACTTCACTATATCCAATTAGTAAATTATCATCATAAACAATTTCCGTTTTATACTTTACCTCTTCAAGTTCTACAGTACGATATTCTTCTACTGTTTTAAACTTAGGTTGCAAAATTCCAAGTGTTACTTGTTGCCCTGGATATAATAGACTTGATGCACTTGTAAATTGAGGGTTAGCAATTAAAAATTCTTCTTGACTCATTTTATTATTAAATGCTACATCTTCAATCGTATCTCCTTCTTGCACCGTGTAGTTTTCTTTGATATCTAATGTTCCAAAAAGTAAATAGCGACTTAAATCATCTACATTAGTAAAAATCTTTTTATCTACTGGAATATTTTCTTTTTTTATGGTAATATTATTTTCAATATAAATATCTTCTACATATTTCCCAACATCCACAATCTCTTTCTGTGTTGAGTTAAGAAAAGCATCATATTCGTTATTATCAATAAATGATCTGATTGTCTTATCTGCTGCCTCAGTAAAAATATTTTCATCTAACACATAAACATATTCCGTAGGTGTCATTGCTGTTTCTCCGCTTTCAGAGGTTTCCTCAATTCCGTTAATTGTTATTTTATAGCCATTAATAGTGAAAGGAGAAATATCTTTAATTTTATCATATATTTGTTCCACTGATGATATTTTTTCATCAAAGGTGATTTCTTTTACAATGTTTAAATCAGTAGGAGCATATACTTTATCTACTTTATATTGCTCTTTTAATATTTGTTGACCTTGGTCAATATAACGTTCTAATTTTGCCTTAGATTCAATTAACCCTAATGATTCTCCCTTTAAATATACTCGGTAAACGTCTTTTGGAACACTTGATTTAGATTCTGGAAGTCCTATAATTAAACCTAAACTCAATATACATGAGATAAATATTGAACAAATTAATCTACCTTTCATCTTTTATCCTTCCTCCTTTACATCATCTTTTTGAAAGTTTAAAAAAGTACTTGTATCTCGTTTATATAATAATTGCACTGTCTTCGTTGGACCATTTCTATGTTTTCCAATGATAAATTCAGTAATACTAGTATTATCATCCATTCTTGCTTCTTTATTGTAATAGTCATCACGATATAAGAATGATACAATATCAGCATCTTGTTCAATGGAACCTGATTCACGTAAATCACTCATAATTGGACGTTTATCTTCGCGTCCTTCAACAGCTCTTGACAATTGTGCTAAAGCAATAACTGGAACATGAAGTTCCATTGCCATTGTCTTTAGCGATCTTGAAATATCAGATACTTCTTGTTGACGATTCGCTCCATAGTTCCTTCCACCAGAAATTAATTGTAAGTAATCAATAATGACCATACCAAGACCTTGTTCACTAGCAGATAATCTACGGCATTTTGCACGAATTTCACCTATACTAATACCTGGTGTATCATCAATATACATATTTGCTTGAGATAATCTACTAATTGATTCATTAATTCTTTTCCAATCATCATTTAGCAGCGAACCTGTTCTTAATTTATAACCATCGATTTGTCCTAGTGAACTAAGCATTCTCGTTGCTAACTGCTCAGCACCCATTTCTAAATTAAAAAGGGCTACTGTTTTATCTGTATTCATTGCTACATAGGTAGCCATATTTAAAGCAATTGCCGTTTTTCCCATAGCAGGACGTGCGGCAATAATGATTAACTCATTTTCATGAAATCCTGCTGTTACTTTATCTAAGTCAATCCAACCACTGGGAATACCTGTAATTTCTCCTCTTGTTTTAGAAAGCCTTTCTAAATCGGCCTGTGTTTTATAAAGTACTTCTTTAATACTTCTAAATTCGCCACTTTCTTTTCGTTTTGAAATATTTAGTATCCTTTTATTCGCTTCTTCTAATAAATCATCTACACTACCACTTGATTGATACCCTAATGTAGCAATTTGTTCTGCTTCATTAATTACTTTTCTTAAAATAGAACGATCTAGGACAATACTAATATAATAATCAACATTAGCAGCAGTAGGCACATAATTAATCAATTCCGTTAAATATTCTACTCCCCCAGCATCATTTAATTGATTCTTTTGAGTTAAAGTGGAAGTAACTGTTGTCATATCTACTGGTGTTTTACTTTCTGAAAGAGATGAAAATATTTGAAAAATTATAGCGTTTTTCTGAAGATAAAAGTCATCGCTTGATAACGATTCGCAAGTCTTTTCAAGAGCATATTTAGATAAAAAACAAGCTCCCAAAACGGATTTTTCTGCTTCTATATCGTGGGGAAGTTCTCTACCTTTCATCTATATCACCTACTCTTTTACTACATGAACCTTTATTTTTGCACACACACCTTTATATAATTCAATATCTACATAATGAAAACCTAGTGATGTTATACTTAATTTTGAATCAATTTGACCTTTTTCTACAATATAACCTTTCTTTTTTAATTCATCTTTAATTTGCTTAGCACTAATTGAACCAAACATTTGATCATTTTTTCCTGATTTTACTTTAAATTCTAGGACTAAATCTTGAATTTTTTTCTTCTCATTTAATGCCCAATCATAACGAGCTTTTTCTTCTTCTTTTAAACGCAATTGTTCTTTTTGATAATCTGATAAAACTTTTTCCGTCAACTTTTGCGCATAACCATTTTTTATCAAATAATTTTGAGCAAAACCATCTTTAACTTCTTTAATTGTACCTTTTTTAGCTTCTTTTTTATAATCTTTTAAAAATATTACTTTCATTTTTTCACCTACTTTATATGTTATTCATATATTGATTAATTACATCGATTAATTTTTTTTGAATATCTTGAATTGTTCCTGTCGTAATTTTACAAGCAGCTTCATGCTTTGAACCTCCTCCACCTAAATGATCTAATATTTCATTAACAGCAATATTTCCTATAGACCTAGCACTAATTCCTATAGTAGAATCACCTAAAGAAGCAATAACAAATGACGCTTCAATATCATTAAATAGTAATAGTGTATCTGCTAATTTTGCTAAATCCTCTCTTCGATATTTGACTTTTCCATCACTTTTCGTTAAGGCTATTTTTCTATGAAGCACTTCTATATTGGTTAATGCTTTTTGTCTTTCAATATATTCATCTAAATCTTGTTTCAAATAATATTGAACCCGATTAGGATCCGCTCCTAAGGAAGTTAAAAAATATGCAGAATAAAATGTATCTTTTGTGGTTTTTAAGACAAAGTTATTTGTATCCAAAATAATTCCTGCTAATATTGCCGTACTAATATATGACGTTGGTTTTAATTTATAAGAACGAACTAAATCTGTAACCATCTCACAAGCACTGGAAGCTTTATTATCAATAATACTAAGGGAAGTCTTAATGGAATCTTCATTTTCTTCATGATGATCAATTACGACAATATTTGAAAAATATTCTATCACGTTTTTCTCTTGAAGTAAAAAGTTTTTATTACAATCTACAACAATTAACAAATCTTTAATAGTAGGTGTCATTTCTTTTAATGTGTTACTAGTGATAATCGATAAATCAAGATCTCTTTCGCTTAAGACTTTATCTACACCTTTTTCTTTTTTCAAGTCATCAATAATAATATAGGCATCTTTTCTTAAAGCACTAGCGATATAATACATACCAATGGCAGCACCTATAGCATCTAAATCTAAATCGGCGTGTCCTACAATAAAGATTCTATCACTTTTTTTCATCGTGTTTTTCAAGCGATGTTTAAATTGATTGATATTCATTTTTATACCTCCTAATAAGGATACTATTATTATATAATATTTTTTTTAAATTAAAAAGAAACATTCGCTCGGTTAATGGCAATAAATTCACTATTTTTATTGTATATCAGGGAATTATTGGGAAAAAAAAAGATACATTTTTTGTATCTATTTTGTATATGGTAATAGTCCAATTGCTCTTGCTCTTTTAATTTGAATAGCAATATGTCTTTGATGCTTAGCACACGCACCTGTTACACGTCTTGGTAAAATTTTACCTCTTTCATTAATATAACGTTTTAAGGTTTCTACATCTTTATAATCAATGTTTTTTCCCGTGCACATATAGCATACTTTTTTTCTTTTACGAAAAAATTCAGCCATAATACGTTCCTCCTTTTTTAAAATGGTAATTCATCATCATTAATTTCTATACTTGCACCAAAGTCTGCAAACGGATTATTATCCATATTTGTTCCCTTGGGTTCAGTTGCTGGTACATCTTGAGCACTAAAGTCGTATGGAGTAGGATTAGACGATACGTTAAAAGCGCCTTCATTAGGCATAGCACCGTTATCCGCTCTTTTTGAGCCAAGAAATTCTACATTATCTGCTATTACTTCAGTAACATATCTTTTATTTCCATTTTGATCATCATAATTTCTTGTTTGAATGCGACCATCAATGGCTACTTGACTACCTTGTGCTAGATAATTTTTTACATTTTCAGCTTGTTTTCTCCACACCACAATATTAATAAAGTCCGCTTCTCTTTCCCCAGATTGACTAGTAAAAGGACGATTTACGGCAATACTAAATGTTGCTACTGCTGTATTATTGCCTGTATAACGTAATTCTGGGTCTCTAGTTAAGCGTCCAATTAAAAATACTTTATTCATAGCTACCTCTTTTCTTAATTGTCGACTCTAACGACTAAGTGACGTAGAACATTTTCGTTGATACGTGCAAGACGTGAAAATTCTTCTATCGCTTTAGCATCATTAGCATCTACATAGTATAGAAAATAATATCCCATTTTGTAACCATTCATTTCATAAGCAATTTCGCGTTGTCCCATTTCTTTTTCTTCAGTAATAACTGCATTGTTTGCTGTTAAAGCTTGTTTTAAACTATTTGCTAGCTCTTTTATAACAGGCTCCTCTAAATCTGGTTTCACAATGTACATTAATTCGTACTTTCTCATTTTTTACACCTCCTTTTGGTCTTTGGCCACTAAAAAATGGCAAGGAGTATTAAATACTCAAGTTGTATTATAGCAGAACTCTAATAAAAAGTCTACAAAAATCTCCTTAAACATTGAAACGAAAGTAACAAATATCCCCGTCTTGCATTAAATAGTCTTTTCCTTCTAATCGTGCTTTCCCTGCTTCTTTTACTTTAACTTCGTTTCCATATTCAATTAAATCCTGATAACTAATTACTTCTGCTTTGATAAATCCTTTTTCAAAATCACTATGGATAATTCCTGCACATTCCTTAGCGGTCATTCCCTTTTTGAATGTCCATGCTCTAACTTCATCTTTTCCTGCTGTAAAATATGTTTCAAGTCCTAATAAAGAATATGTTTCATGAATTAAATTATCTAATCCGCTGCAAGGTAGATTCAACATAGTTAACATCTCTTGACACTCTTCACTACTCATACTAGATAAATCTTCTTCCGTTTTTGCACAAATAACAACAACTCTAGAATTTTCCTTTTTAGCATACTCTTTTACTAACTTTACATATTCATTATCCTCTTTCCCTAATTCTTCTTCATCTATATTAGCAATATAAATCATCGGTTTATTGGTTAAAAGATGATAACTTTTTAATAATTGAAGTTCTTCTTTTTTTAAAGATAAAGTTCTTAGCGGAATATTTTTTTCTAAATTTTCTTTAATTTTTCTTAGCAATTCTACTTCTAATAAATCAGAAGCCAATTTTGTTGTTTTTGCTTTTTTTTCTATCTTTCCTAACCGATTATCCACAATTTCTAAATCTGATAAAGATAACTCGAGATTAATTGTTTCGATATCTCTAATTGGATCGATTTTATTTTCTACATGAATAATATTTTTATTATCAAAACAACGAACAACTTCGCAAATAGCATCAACTTCACGAATATGAGATAGAAATTTATTTCCTAATCCTTCTCCTTGACTAGCTCCTTTAACTAAACCAGCAATATCGGTGAATTCATAACTCGCTGGAATCACTCTAGCTGGCTGATAAATTGCGTCCATTTTTTGCAAACGTTGATCAGGTACAAATACAACACCTACATTAGGATCAATTGTGGCAAAAGGGTAATTTGCCGCTAATATTTTTTGCTTAGTAATTGCATTAAACAAAGTAGATTTTCCTACATTTGGTAGACCTACAATTCCTGCGGTTAAACTCATAATGTTCACTCCTTATAATGTCGGTAAAACATTAGGCCCTAATGGTAAGCCTAATAAATACCAACCAATTAATAATAATATCCAAGCAAGACTCATCAATAAGCAACAAGGTGCTGCAAAGCGAATTGCTTTAGTTATTCCAATAGGCTTTTCTTTATCTTTATGATATATATTTAAATAACCAATGTATACTACGAAAAAGGCCAACAATGGAGTAATACAATTTGTCATTGAATCTCCTGCTCTTAATAGCATTTGCGCAAACTGAGGCGAAATATTTGACTGCATCAACATAGGTACAACAACTGGAGATAAAATACTCCACTTTAGTGTTGCTGTTGTATTAAATAAATTAACAAACGCAATTACTAAAATTACTAAGATAATTAATGGTAAACCAGTAAAAGATAAATCATTAATTAAATTCGCACCTAAAGCAGTAATTACTGTTCCAATATTCGCTTTTTTGAAAATAGCAATAAACTGAGAAGCTACAAACATTAAAATAATAATAGAACCAATATCTTTTAAATAAAGAGATGCTTTATTAAGAATATCGCGGTCATTTTTAAAAGTTTTTGCTCCACAACCATAAGCAATTCCACAAATAACTAATAAAATAGATACCATAAACGTAAACCCATCTTGAAAATAAGAATTATTTCCAAATAATTGATTTAAATAAGTTGTTTCATTTGTATCTAATAGAATTCCAGAGCCTGGAAGATTTGGTACAATCATATAAATAAATAGTAAAACAACTACAACAAAGGCAATTAAAGCATAACGTAATCCTGCTTTTTCCTTTTTTTCTTGCTCAATTTTAACTTGTTCTGTATCAATTACATCTAAGACTTCAATTTCTTCTGTTTTACTCAAATCACCATCTTCTTTATATTTACCAAGTTTAGGAATAATCCATTTTTCTAAAATAATCGTTCCAATGATGGCTAATAAAATTGAAAAAGCAATAATGATAAATAAATTAGAGGTTAAACTAACGTGAAAGGTATCATCAATTAACCTTGCTGATGAAGTAGTATAGGGAATTATTCCAACTTCCATAGAGCCTACGAATAAAGTGACTCCATAACCTAATCCAACACTACAAAAGGCACTAACAATACCTGCTAAAGGATTCCTTTTATTAGCTAAAAATACTATTGCTGATAAAGGAATTAAAATTGCGTACCCAACTTCATTAATCAAAGATGAAATTATTCCAAGAAAAACAATAAAAAATGTAATGGTTTTGTTACTATGCTTATTCAAATACTTCTTCATAAATGTATTAATTAATCCAGATGATTCTGCTACACTAATTCCAATTAAAGAAATTAAAAGAATATTTAAAGGAGCAAAACTGATAAAATTACGAGCTGCATTACTAATAATATATTTTAATCCATCATAATTAAATAGATTTTCTACAGTAACTAAAACAGGTTCTAATCGTAATAAATTATTATTTACTCGATTATAAGTAGCTTGAAATTCTAATTTAGATAAAATTCCACTTAAAATTACAACAAAAATAGATAATACGATGAAAATCGTAACTGGATGAAAATAAAATTTTTTCAATCGCCTTCTTTTCTTCTCTTTCATACGTCTCCTATCACAATCTTTTTCACTTTTTTATTAAATTCTACTCGTGGGATTAACACCGTTCTTTGACAAGCAATACATCTAATTTTTATATCTGCACCAACTCTTACGATCTCCCACAAATTATTTCCACAAGGATGTTGTTTTTTCATGATTACCTTAGTCCCTAACTGGTATTCTAACTGATTATCCACAATATACCTCCTAGTCTTAAGCTTGATAGAACAATAAGCACTATATATGATAATACCAATAATAAGATAAATCAACAATATTTATGTAAAACTTCATTAACTTTTGTTCATTATTCCACTTGCATAATCTCTAAAATTCTATTTAAATCATTCGCATTAACAAAGTTAATTTCTATTTTTGTTCCCCTAACTTTAACTTTTGTCCCTAATTTATCCCCTAATAATTCTTCAACGTAAGCAAATTCATTATTTTTTTCTTTATTAGGAAGGAATTTTTCTTTTTTCTTTTGATAGTTAACCTGTGAAGACAGTTCTTCTAATTGACGAACATTTAAGCCTGTTTTTACAATTTTTTCTGCTAAATTTTTTACTTTCTCACTATCTTCAATCTTACTTAATACTCTAGCGTGACTCATAGTAATTTTATTTTCTATTAGTAAATCTTTAACATCTTCTGGTAAGGTTAGTAAGCCAAGCATATTGGTTACATGGCTTCGACTTTTTCCAATTCGATTTGCCAATTGTTCTTGTGTAAGGGTTAAATGATCAATCAAACTCTTATATGCCATAGCTTCTTCTAATGGAGATAAATTCTCTCTTTGTAGGTTTTCTAATAAAGCAATTTCCATCATTTCACTATCAGTAAAATCTTTTACTATAGCAGGTACAGTTGTTAACCCAGCTAATTTACTTGCTTTTACCCGACGTTCTCCAGCAATAATCTCATAACCTTTAATGCTTTTCTTGGCAATAATGGGACTAAAAACACCATGCTCTTTTATAGAACTTGCTAATTCTTCTAATGCTGTTTCATCAAATGTCTTCCTTGGCTGGTAAGGATTACTTCTTAATTCATTGATTTCTAATTCCACAACAGCATCTTTTGGAGTCGTCGTAATAATTTTTTCTTCCAATTTATCATAGTCAATTGGTTCATTATTAAATAATTCTTCCAAACCTCTTCCTAATGCTCTTCTTTTAGTTTCCATTTCTCTCAATCACTTCCTTTGCTAAATTTAAGTAGGCTTCTGAACCCCTACTTTTAGGATCATATTCAATGATAGGTAAACCATGCGATGGAGCTTCTGTTAATCGAATTAAACGAGGAATTATAGTATTATATACTCGTTCTTTAAAGTATTTTCTAATATCTTCTACCACCTCAAATCCTAAATTTGTACGTGAATCTAGCATGGTTAATAATACACCTTCTATATCCAAATTTGGATTTAATGTTTTTTGAGCAATCATAATTGTATTTAATAACTGCATAATACCTTCTAGAGCAAAAAATTCACATTGAACAGGAATAATAACTGAATCTGATGCACTTAATGCATTAGTTGTAATTAATCCTAATGAAGGTGGACAATCAATGATAATATAATCAAATACACTTTTAGCAGGATAAAGATGCGCTTTTAATTGGCCTGTCTTAGAAAAAGATGCATCCATTTGTCCTTTTTCCATTAATTCAATGTCTATACCTGCTAAATTAATTGTTGCTGGTAATAAGTATAAATTATTGCATCGTGTTTTAATAATGGCATCATTTAAACTACTTGTTCCATTTAATACATCATATATACTTTTATCAAAATCTCCTTTATTATACCCTACACCAGTAGTAGCATTTCCCTGAGGATCTAAATCTACTAATAACACTTTTTTTCCTAAAACTGCTAAAGATGCGGATAAATTTATGCTAGTCGTTGTTTTTCCAACTCCACCTTTTTGATTTACTAAAGAAATTATTTTTCCCATTTTATCACCTTTTTTTACTAATATAACTTATTTTATCAAAAAAAAAGCAGTTTTAAAATGCTTTTAATAGAAAAAGTAACTTTATTCTTAAGAATTTGTCGCTTTATTAATCTTAATTGTAATTTGATATACTCCATCAAGGTCGGCTTCCTCTTTATCTATACTAAAACCGTAGCTTTCAATACTAGACACTAAGGAACGAACTTGTTCTATGGCAGATTGTAAAGTATTGATGTTTTTCCGTTCAATGTTAGGTTCAAAATATAGTGCTTCTTGTAACTCTGGTTTAGGATTCATCAAAGAACCAAAGGCAATGTTAGGATCTAATACTTTTTCACTTGATGGAAGTAAGTCTAGTACTTCAATAGCTTCATCTTGATCAACTTGTACCTCTTGTTCTACTATTTTTCCATCTGGGGTATTTCCAACAAATCGATACTCATTTTTTTGATTGTTTTCACCTGTTGTTGGAATAGAATCTTGTTTAACAAATTTATTTACCTCTATATCTTTAGTTGTTCCGTCCGTTGTTTTTAATTCTTCTAAGTTTTGACTAACTTTTTGTTGGGTATTATTAATTTGCTGAATCATATCGTCTAATGTTGATAATTGTTTATTGATAAATTTATTTGTATTTTCCTTACTATTTTCTAACTCTTTGCTATTATTTTGAGCGTTCAACATTTTAATTTCAGATTCTAATTCTCTAACTGTCATTCTTGTTGATATAATTCTTTGAAGTAACTCAATTTGTTTAGCTGGATCACTAACATTCAATAAACTTCTTGCATGCCGTTCAGAAATTTGATCTTTCATTAATGCATCCTGAATTTCTATAGGTAAAGACAATAAACGTAATTTATTTGCTACTGAAGATTGGCTTTTTCCCATTGTTTTTGCTAATTCCTCTTGGGTCATCTGATCTAATTCTAAAATCTTTTGGTATGTTCTTGCTTCCTCAACAGCACTTAAATCTTTTCTTTGTAAATTTTCAAGAAGTGCAACTTTTGAAGTTTCTTTATCATCTAAATTCCTAACAATAGCTGGAATCTTTGTCAATCCTGCCATGGCAGATGCCTTATAACGTCTTTCTCCAGCAATAATTTCGTATTTATCACCTATTTTTCTTACAATAATTGGTTGGATTACTCCGTGTTCCTTTATTGATGCGGCTAATTCTTTTAAGGCTTTTTCATCAAATACTTCGCGTGGTTGAAATCTATTAGGTATAATCTCATCTAAATATAAATTTATTATTTCATTTTCTGAATGCATAACATTTCCTCGCTATTCTATATATTATACTATCATACAATATATTATAGCATTATTTTATCATTTATCAAATGTTTTTAGTGGTTTTGGAAAAATTTTTGCTGTTTTTTGTCGTTTTTTGATGCAAATTAAAGTCCTATCACTACATTCAATAGGTAATAAAAACTCTTTAATATCCTTTACTTCAGCTTGCATTTCCGTTAATAAAGGTTCGATTTGATTTATTTCCTCATGATTCTTTTTTCCCTTCATTGCAATAAAAACCCCTGTATCTACTTTAATTAAAGGAAGAGAAAAATTCATCAATTTATTTAATGACGTAACAGCTCGAGCAGTAACAATATCAAATTCTTCACGATGAACTTTAGCATAGTCCTCAGCTCTTGTATGTATTGCAATAATATTTTCTAATTTCAACTTTTCAATAATTGTATTTAGGTAATCTACACGTTTTCGTAAACAATCTAAAAGCGTAATTTTTAAATTAGGAAAAACAATTTTTAATACTATTCCAGGAAAACCTGCTCCTGTTCCAATATCACACAATGTTAAATTTTTATTCAAATCAATACCTTTACTTAAGGTTAAACTGTCATAAAAATGTTTTAAGTAAAAATCTTCCTCTTTTATAATTGTTGTTAGATTAATCTTTTGATTCCATTCTATTACAAGATGATAAAATTCATTCAATTGTTTTTGCTGAATGGTGCTTAATGTTATACCTAATTGATTTACATAATCAACAAATTCTTTATTTGTCATGAGAGCAACCCCTTTTTTTTAAATAAATATTCAAAATGGTAATATCAGCAGGATTTACTCCACTTATTCTTGATGCTTGTCCCAACGTAGCTGGGTGAATTTCGTTTAACTTTTGTCGTGCTTCACTAGCAATATTAGGAACCATATCATAATCTAGGTCAATTGGAATTTTCACTTTTTCTAAATGAAGCATTTTTTCAGCTTCACGGAGAGCTTTTTTGATATATCCTTCATATTTTGATTCAATTTCAACTTGTTGCCTTACTTCTTCTTCATATGAAGAAAGGTCAATAAAATGAGATAGTTGCATCATTGTTACTTCTGGTCTTTTCACCAATTCGTATAATGTAATACTTTCCTTTAACGCAGTTGTTCCTATTGATTGTAAGTAATCATTGGTACTTAAAGTTGGAGTAATTTTTGTCTTTTTCAAAAGGGAAATCAAAGCAGTAATAGATTCTTTCTTTTTTAAAAAATTTTGATAAATATTTAATGAAACTAATCCTATTTGATATCCATATTCTCTTAATCTTAAATCAGCGTTATCATTTCGTAAGAGAAGACGATATTCTGCTCTTGATGTTAACAAACGATATGGATCTTTTATGCCCTTCGTTACCAAATCATCAATTAAAACGCCAATATAGGCTTCATTTCTTTTTAAAATTAAAGGTTCTTTTCCTTGTAATTTCAAACTAGCATTAATTCCAGCAATTAACCCTTGACACGCTGCTTCTTCATAACCACTACTACCGTTAATTTGCCCTGCTGTATAAAGATTTTCAATTAACTTTGTCTCTAATGATTGTTTTAACTGTCTCGGGTCAATTGCATCATATTCAATGGCATAAGCATATTTTTTTATCACTGCATTTTCTAAACCAGGTAAACTATGAACCATCTGTTCTTGTACTTCGTATGGCATACTAGTTGAAAATCCTTGCAAATACATATCATCATAATAAATACTTTCTGGTTCTAAAAATAATTGATGACGCTCTTTATCTGAAAAACGAACAATTTTATCTTCAATAGAAGGGCAATATCTAGGACCCACTCCTTCAACATATCCACCATACATACTAGATTGTTCCAAATTATTTTTGATAATTTCATGTGTTTTTTCAGTAGTATAAATTAAATGACACGGAATTTGATTATCTTTATCGTAATAATAATGCTTGTCAAAAGAAAATGCATAATATTGATTATCACCAGTTTCTAATTTTGTTTTATTAAAATCTATACTATTTTTAGCAATTCTAGGTGGTGTTCCCGTTTTTAATCTTAATAACTTAAATCCTAAATTTCTTAAGGAATCACTTAAATAATTAGAGGCTTTTTCTCCATGAGGACCGTTGGAATGCTTATTAGAACCTACCAATATCATTGCTTTTAAATAAGTTCCTGTAGTTAATATTACCACTTGTGATTTTATCTCTATTCCATCTTCTAATTTTACTCCAATAATTCTGTTTTCTTTTGTTAATAATTCCCCCACTAAATTTTCTTTAATTTCTAAATTTTCTTGATTTTTCAATGTTTTTAACATTTCTCTTGGATAAACTACTTTATCCGCTTGTGCTCTTAATGCTTGAACCGCAGAACCTTTTTTCGTATTTAGCATCTTTAATTGTAATAAACTTTTATCTGTGGTTTTTGCCATTTCACCACCTAAAGCATCAATTTCACGAACAACAATTCCTTTCGCTGGCCCTCCAATAGAAGGATTACATGGCATATCAGCAATATTACTAATATTCCCTGTGATTAATAATGTTTTTTGTCCCATTCTAGCACAAGCTAACGCAGCTTCACATCCTGCATGACCTCCACCTACTACAATAATATTATATTCCATCTTTCTTCACTTCCCATTTTATTTCTCAAAAAGATTTTATTTTCCCAAACAAAATTGACTAAATAATTTATCAATTAACTCATCTGTGTAAACATCACCAGTAATTTCTCCTAATGTGTCCCAAACCTTCTTAATTTCTAATTCTACAATATCCAAAGGAATATCATTACTTAATGCTGTTTCTACATCATTCAAAGCATCAAAAGCACTTTTCGCCAACGATAATTGACGAGCATTAGAAAAATAATTATAATCTTTTCCTATAATTTTATCCACATTAAACATCATTTTTATTTCTTGTTTTAATAAATCTAAACCATTATTTTCTATCGTATTAACAAAAATATATTTTCTATTATCTAAAAGAGATAAATCCAATTGCAAAGGTAAATCGGTCTTATTAATAACAATAATAGAATTTTTTCCTTTTGTTAAATTCAATATATCTTTATCATCTTCTTCTAAGTTTTTGGTTCCATCTAAAACACATAATATTAAATCAGCTGGAGAAATTAATGATTTTGCTTTATTTACTCCAATATTTTCTACTATATCTTCCGTTTTTCTTATTCCAGCTGTATCTAAAATATTCAATTGAATACCATCAATTTGCATTTTTCCTTCTACAACATCTCTTGTCGTTCCTGCAATATCTGTTACTATCGCCTTTTCTTCTTGTAAAAGTTTATTTAAAATACTACTTTTTCCTACATTTGGTCTACCAATAATCAAGACATCTATCCCATCTTTTATCATTTTAACATTTTTAGATTGTTGAATTAACTCGATTAATTTATTTTTTATTTCATTTACAGATTCTAGTACTTGATTTTTGGTTACCACTTCAATATCTTCATACTCTGGATAATCTATATTTACTTGAATAGCTACTAATAAATTAGAAATTTTATCTCTCAAGGTACGAATAAAAGCAAATAATTCACCATTTAGTTGCTGCATAGCACCTTTTAGTGCTAACTCATTCTTTCCATTAATGATATCTATAATTGCTTCCGCTTGTGTTAAATCAATTCGACCATTTAAAAACGCTCTCTTACTAAACTCACCTGGTTCTGCTAGGCGAACACCAACGTTAAATACGCATTCCAACACTTTTTGAGTCGCTGCTATTCCTCCATGACAATTAATTTCCACTACATCTTCACAAGTAAAAGTTTTTGGAGCTTTCATTACACTTACTAATACTTCATCTACATCATTTCCTTGATCATCAATAATATGACCATAATGTATAGTATGTGATAAAACACTATTTAAATTTTTTCCACGGAAAATTTGATTTACTTTTTCAACAGCTTCATTCCCACTTACTCGAATAATAGATATGGCCCCTACTCCTAAGGCAGTAGAAATTGCCACTATTGTATCATTCATAGATGAATCACTCCTTTTTCTCATGATTATACCACTAAATTATTTCCCGGGAAATAATTTTTTACAAATTTAAAAAAGTTCATTTCGAACTTTTATACTTTATAACAATATAACGATTGGGTTCTTCCCCTTCACTTACTGTATATATATTAGAATATTCACTTGCTAAATGATGAACAATTTTTCTCTCATAAGAATTCATACTTGTTAGTTTTACATCAATTTTAGACTTTTGAACTTCGCCTGCAATATTTTTTACAAGTTTTTCTAACTCTTTTGCTCTTTTTTTCTGATAATTATTGATATCGATTTTAACTTCAATAAATTCTTTTGTAATTTTGTAAACATACTGATTAATAATCCAATTAAGCGCTTGCAAATTTTTACCATGCTTTCCAATCAACAAAGAATCATTGGAAGACAAAATTTCTATATTGATTGTACTTTCAGTATATTGAACTTTAATCTCACTCATTATATTCATGAAATCAATAATTCTTTTAACATATTCTAATACATGTTTAACTAACGACTCTTTTTTTATTACTGTATATTCATATTTTTTACCAAATAATGATTTTTTTTCTTTCGGATCTACAAATAATAATTTATCTTCTAGTAAAGAAAATTTATTTTCGGCTTTTTTTTTACTTCATCGATATCTTTTCCAACAATTACATACTTATCCATGAATTAATTCCGTTCTTTTTCTTTTTACTAATAAATTTTGTGCGACAGTAAATAAATTTGTAGTAATCCAATAAATATCTAAGGCCGCTGGCATAAATAATGACATTAATACTATCATTCCACACATAATATATGGCATATACTTCATAGACGGATCAGAAGTTGCTGCAGTAGTATTTAATTTGAATGAAAAATAAGTAGTAACAGTAATTAAAATCATTAAAATAATATACATCCATCCATTCTGTTTGAAAAAACCTACCCACGGAGTAGTTCCTAATTGTAATAAGGCAAAATGTTCTTCAAAAATAGCAGGTACACGATTTACAGCTTCCAAAAAAGCAATAAATAATGGTAATTGCAGGAAACCATAAACACAACCTGAAAATGGATTAATACTAAACTTTTTATATACCATCATTAATTCTTGACTTTTTTTCATCAATGAATCTTGATCATTTTTTCCTTCATATTTTTTTTCTATTCTATTAATTTCTGGTTGGGCGTTTTTTAATAATTCAGATTGCATCGCTGTTTTTCTAGTAATCGGATATGCAATTAATCGAATAATTAAACTCACAATAATTAATGATAACCCGTAACTTTTAACAAAATTTCCTAAAGTCAAAATACAAAAGGCTAACGGCTTTACAAAAATTGTAGTCCATAGTCCATCATATTTACCTGAATTGATTTTAAATTCTGTACAATCTGGTAAACTATCTATATCCACACCGTTTTTTTTATATGTTTCTATTGTTTGAGAATCAGTAGGCTTACATAAAATATTTTCTGTTAAGCTTTGTCCTGTTTCTGGATTTTTAACAGGTTTTTTATCTCCATCTTTTAATACTTGTGTACAACCTGTTGTTAATAACATACATATTAAAATCAAAAAAATTTTCCATTTTTTATTTTTTTTTGGCATCTTTTTGCTCCTTTTTACTAATGGTATTTAAAAGACTAACTAAGGTGTTTTCTTTTGTTTTAAAATCACACACTAATATGTCCTTTCTTACAATTATAATATAATCTCTTGAAATATGATATAATTTTTTATTTTTATCTATAATATTTCTCACTTGGCGTTTTAGTTTATTTCTAGTTACAGCGTTTCCAATTTTCTTTCCGACTGATATGCCATAACGACTAAAACCAATTTCGTTATCCATAAAATAGATAATAAAATATTGATTTTTTTCATATCTTCTATGTTCAATTATAGTATTAAAATCTCGATTATTCTTTACTATATTCGTCTTTTTCATGTAACCACCTTAACTAACAAAAAACCACTGTAACAATTCAGTGGAATTATTTTACTAATTCTTTGCGACCTTTTTGACGACGTTTATTAATAATATTCGTTTTCATACGGGCAAAAAATCCGTGTTTCTTCGCTCTTTTACGATTATTTGGTTGATACGTTCTTTTCATATTTCCACCTCCAAATAGAAATCTACCCCATTATACCTGATAAATGATTGAAAAGTCAATTGTTTTTGATAAAAAGTTTTCCACAGATTTTTCCACAACGTTTTCCACAGATATTTTTTTTTCACAGGGTTTTCCACAGGCTTCTTTTTCAATATAAAGCTTATTTTACAACGAATTCAAAAGTTTTCCACAACCTGTGGAAAAGAGTTATCCACATGTGGAAAGAGTTTTTTTAATTTTCTGTGGAAAACTCATTTTTTCTATATGATTAAAGAGTTTTACCTGTGGAAAACCCTGTGGAAAACTTTTTAAAAATTTTTTTACTTTTTGCTCTTTCTTTTTAATACAAAGTAGGCTACAATAATAGTACTTTTTGATATTTTCGTGAAGGGAAGTGGTAATATGGATGTAGATAAAATATGGAAACAAGCTTTAGAAATAATAAAAAAAGAAATTACTTCCCTCTCATACGATACTTGGTTTAAAGATACGAAATTAAAAGCAATTCGGCAAGGAAAAGCAACGATATTAGTCCCAATGATGGTTCATCAAAAGCATTTATATGATAACTATGAAACTTTAATCATTACTACATTAAAAAATATTACTAATGACACTTATGAACTTACTTATTTACTGGAAGATGAAGTAATAGAAGAGAAACCTACTGAAAATAAAGACCCAACAGTAGAAATTAAAGAAACAATTACGCTAGAAGAAAAAAACAATATTAACAAAAATTATACGTTTGACAATTTTATCGTGGGAAACAGTAATAAATTTGCACATGCTGCTGCTTTATCAGTAGCCGAAAATCCAGGAAAAATGTACAATCCATTATTTATATATGGAAATAGTGGACTAGGAAAAACACATTTAATGCATGCCATTGGAAATTATATTATTGAAAACACCGATAAAAAAGTTTTATATGTTACAAGTGATCAATTCATACAAGACTTTATTAGTCTTAATAAAAAAGATACTAGTGGTAGTAATCTTAATTATATAGATTATTTTAAAAATAAGTATCGAAATGTGGACGTCCTCATTATTGATGATATTCAATTTTTAGGCGGTGCGACACAAACACAACAAGAATTTTTCCACACCTTTAACACATTATATAGTGATAGTAAGCAAATTATCATTTCATCCGATCGTTCTCCAGATGATCTAAGACTTTTAGAGGAACGACTAAGAACAAGATTTTGTTGGGGATTAACCGTGGACATTTTTCCACCAGATTTTAGCTTGCGAATTGCTATTTTAAAAAAGAAAATATCCGCAGGAAATATTGAAAAAGAAATTCCTGAT
This sequence comes from uncultured Mycoplasmatota bacterium, assembly GCA_948466735.1. Taxonomy (GTDB): domain Bacteria; phylum Bacillota_I; class Bacilli_A; order RF39; family UBA660; genus CASRZP01. The sequence goes on from CAOKBR010000002.1 coordinate 46,292, forward strand.
GATGTTATTGAATACATTGCATCTAATATGGCAAGTGATGTCCGACAACTAGAAGGCTCAATCACTAGATTAATTGCGTATTCCACAATTATGGGAGGTAGCGAAATTACTTTAGATTTAGCCATTGAAGCACTTACTGATTATATTAATAAAGGAGTTAGCGAAAAAGATGATGTTAGAAAAATTCAAAAAACTGTTGCCGAATACTTTCAAATTTCGCTAGAAGATATTAGGTCGAAAAAACGAAGTTCTGCAATTTCCTTTCCTAGACAAATTGCCATGTACCTGTGTAGAAAGTTAATTAATGAGTCATATCCTAAAATAGGAACAGAATTTGGTGGTAAAGATCATTCTACTATAATGTACTCTTGTGAAAAAATAGAAAAAGAAATAAAAAACAATAAAAATTTACAAAAAATTATTGAAAAAATCGAGGCCGATTTAAAATAGTTGTGGAAAACTCAAAAGTTTTCCACAGGTTTTCCACAGGTTCTAATGAATATTTTACCTATATTCTATAAGGTTTTAAAAAGTTTTCCACAGTTTTCCACAGTAATAATAATAATAATATATATAATAATAAAAGAAAGAAGGATTTTTTATGAAAATAACAATTAAAAAAGAAATTTTACAAGAAGCTTTAAATAAAGTATCTAAAGCAATTTCCACAAAAAATTTAATTCCCGTATTATCAGGAATAAAATTTGAATTAAGTAATGATACATTAACTTTAACAGCATCAGATAATGATATTACTATTCAAACATCTATTACTAAAAATGAAAATAACATGATAATAGAAAGAGAAGGAAATATAATTATACAAGGAAAATATATTTTAGATATTGTTAGAAAATTACAAGATGAATATATTAATATTGAAGTAGTAGATGAATTAAAAATATTAATTTACACAGAAAATAGTGAATTTAATTTAAATGGGATTAATGAAAAAGAATATCCTAACATCACACTAGAAGATAGTAAAAATCCAATTAGTGTTAATGTAAAAATCTTTAAAGATATTGTTAATCAAACATGTTTTGCCGCATCTACTGATGAATCAAAACCAGTATTAACAGGAATTAACTTTAAAATTTTAGGAAATACTTTAGAATGCAATTCTACAGATTCATACCGCTTAGCTAGAAAGGTAATTACTTTAAATCAAACAGGAGAAGAAACATATAATGTAATTATTCCTAGTAAAAACTTAGTAGAATTTTCTAGAATTTTAGATGAGCATGCAGAAATGGTGGAGTTACATATTTTTAACAATAAAATTCTATTCAAATATGACAATTTATTATTTCAATCAAGGCTAATTAATGGAAGTTATCCAAATACTAGTAATTTAATGCCAGAAGATAATTTTTTAACTATTACAGCAGATTTAGAACGTTTATACAATGTAATTGATCGAGCAAGCATTTTAACTAGTGATAAAGATAAAAATATTGTTACATTAGAAACAGTCAATAACACATTAATTTTACGTTCATCATCTGCAGAGATAGGAAGAGTTGAAGAAAAAATGGAAATTCAAAAAAATAATGATGAAGAAATTAAAATTTCATTTAGTGCTCGATATATGATGGATGCTTTAAAATCTTTTAATTCATCAACAGTAGAATTACACTTTGTAGGAGATGTAAAACCAATTATTTTAAAAAGTACTATTGATGATACTTTAACACAGTTAGTTTTACCAATTAGAACTTATTAATTAAAGAGTAAAAAGTCATTTTGAAAGTTCCGATATAAGGAATTTTCTTTTTTTTGTAAATATTCGACAAATTTCAACAATTTTCGACAAATATCTTTGTTATTATAAGCAGCATATTTTTAAAGAAAGGAGGAATTTTATGGATTCTTACGAAATTAATCCAAGTACATTGGCGATAATTCCTAACGGTGAAGAAAAGACAAAAGTTATTGAAAAAAATAAAGAATATATTGTTGAATCGTCTGCTTTTGCCGTTATGGAGAAGAGTTGTGAGTATTTTGGAAGTTCTTATGAAGGAAGAGTAAAAGGTACTAAGGCTGCTCTTGGAATTACTTATAAGCCTCCAATTGTAATTGAGGAGAGTAGAGACATTATTTTTTTTCCTACGTCATCACCGACTTCAACAAGTTGCAGTTGGATAAGTTTAAAAAACATAAAATCTTATAAACGAATACCAGGTGGAGTAAAAATTATATTTGAAAATGATAAAGAGGCTATATTTCCTGTTTCTTTAGAATCATTTGAAAATCAGTTATATCGGGCAACTAGATTAGAAAGCGTATTAAGAAAACGTAGAATTGATTAGGCATAATTTAGTTTATGTCTTTTCTTTTTCACTTATTCTGTGGAAAAAATTAATTATTTGATATTTTTCTTTATAAATGGGTTTATTTATGTTATAATTTTAGTACATGTATAGGTGTACTTATTATGAGTTGGGTGATGATAATGGGGGATTACATAAGAAATAAATGTATATAAAGAAAATTTTCTTTTCTCAATTTAGAAATTACAATCGTTTAACGATATATCCAAAAGAAGGAATAAACCTTTTTATTGGAAATAATGCTCAGGGTAAGACAAATATACTTGAAGGAATTTATTTTTTAGCATTGACTAAGACATTTAAAAACACAGTGGAAGGAAATATTATTAAATTTAAAGAGGACTTGGCTGTTATTAAGGCAGAAGTATACAATGGAAAATATAATATAGATTTGGAAATACAATTAGAGCGTCATAGTAAAAAAGTTTTTAAAAATGGTAATAATATTAAAAAATATGCCGATTATATTTCTAATTTAAATGTAGTTTTATTCACACCAGATGATCTAAATTTAATAAAAGGTGCTCCTAATTATAGAAGAGATTCTATGAATTTAGAATTATCACAGTTATCTAAAGAATATTTAAAAATCTATAATGAATATAACAAAATTTTGAAAATGCGAAACGAATATTTAAAAAAATTGTATATTAGTTCTATAGCAGATCGGAGATATTTAGATATTTTGACAGAAAAATTAGTTGAAAAAGAGTTATTTATTTATCAACTTCGCCATCGATATATTAATGATATAAATTGTTGTATAGAGAAGATTTTCAAACAATTTACAGGTCTTTCTAAGTTACATTTAGTCTATCAAAATAGTTTTGATGTTCCTTTTAATATGGACGATATTACTAGAAGAAAAATGATAGAAAAATATAATAATATTTACCAAAAAGAAGTCGCTTTAGGAATGACTTTACTTGGACCGCATCGTGATGATTTTTCGTTTCACTTAGATAATTTAGATCTTAAAACTTATGGTTCACAGGGGCAAATACGTTTAGCAATTGTAGCGTATAAAATTGCTGTTGCAGATATTTTTTGTGAAAAATTAAATCAATCGCCAATATTATTATTAGATGATGTTTTAAGTGAAATAGATTCAGAAAAAATAAATATATTTTTTGAATCTTTAAAAGGAAAATATCAGATTTTCATAACTGCGACGGGTGTTAAAAATTTAAAAAAGAGTTTTCTTAAAGATGTTACTATTTTTAATGTGTGTCAAGGAAATGTAGAAAAAGAAAGGAGAAATTAAGATGGAAGATAAAAATAAAGAAAAGTATGATTCCTCTTCAATTCAGGTATTGGAGGGATTAGAGGCTGTAAGAAAAAGACCAGGGATGTATATTGGTTCAACAAGCGAAAGAGGTTTGCATCATCTAGTTTGGGAAATTGTCGATAATTCAATAGATGAAGCATTAGCTGGATATGCAGATGATATTGAAGTTGAGGTAGGAAAAAATAATACAATAACAGTAAAAGACGATGGTAGAGGAATACCAGTAGAAATTCATCCAAAAACTGGAAAATCAACAGTGGAAACTATTTTTACAGTATTGCATGCTGGTGGAAAATTTGGTGGAGGCGGATATAAGGTCTCTGGTGGGTTACACGGTGTAGGAGCAAGTGTTGTTAATGCGCTTAGTGAATGGTTAGAAGTTCGTGTTTATAAGGATGGTAACGTTTATTATCAAAAATTTGTTAACGGTGGACATTCAGTAGAGCCATTAAAAATTATTGATACGTGTGCAGAGGATAGAACAGGAACAACAGTAACTTTTAAACCAGATTCTGAAATATTTACAGATACTACAGTATTTAATTTTGAGACGTTGAAAGTTCGATTAAGAGAATTAGCATTTTTAAATAGAGGATTACGAATTATTTTAACTGATCACCGCCATGATGATGAAAAAATAGAATTTTTATATAATGGTGGTATCAGTGAATATGTAAAAATGTTAAATGAAAATAAAACACCAATTCAAGAGACTATTATTGATGTAAATGGAAAAGACAAAGACATAATGTTAGAAGTGGCATTACAATATAATTCTACCTATAATTCTTGTATTTATTCTTTTGTTAATAATATTACTACCCCTGATGGAGGAACGCATGAAGATGGTGTTAGAAGAGCTTTAACAAGGATTTTAAATAAGTATGGAACCACATCTGGCATGTTAAAGACTAATGATGAATCATTAACTGGTGACGATGTTCGTGAAGGATTAACAATGATTATTTCAATAAAACATCCAAATCCACAATTTGAAGGTCAAACAAAAACAAAATTAGGAAATAGTGAAGTACGTAGTATTGCTGATCGGATTTTTTCTGAGACTTTTGAACGTTTTTTAATGGAACATCCTGAAGAGGCGAGAATCATTGTTGATAAAGCGATGACCGCTAGTAGGGCACGTGTGGCAGCAAAGAAGGCTAGAGAATTGACTCGTAGAAAAGGGGATTTAGATATTACTAATTTTTACGGTAAATTATCAGATTGTAAGAGCAAAGATGCATCAATTAGTGAAATCTTTTTAGTTGAAGGAGATTCCGCTGGTGGAAGTGCCATAAAAGGTAGAGATAGCATAACTCAAGCAATATTACCTTTACGTGGAAAGATTTTGAATGTGGAAAAGGCGAGATTGGATAGAGCTTTATCTAATGAGGAAATTCGTACAATTATTACTGCTTTTGGAACAGGAATAGGGGAAGAGTTTGATTTGTCAAAGCTTCGTTATCACAAGATTATTATTATGACCGATGCCGATGTTGATGGTAGTCATATTCGAGTATTATTACTTACGTTATTTTATCGTTTCTTTCGTCCTATTGTAGAGGCAGGGCACGTTTATGCGGCGCAACCTCCATTATTTGTTATCAAGCATGGAAAAACGATTAAGTATGTATTAAATGAACAAGAGCGAGATGAGTATTTAGCTTCGTTATCCCCTAATACTAGGTATGATATAGCCCGTATGAAAGGTTTAGGAGAGATGGACGCAGAAGAGCTAAACGAGACAACAATGGACATAAATAAGCGTATTTTAAGACAAATTACTGTTGAAGATGCTGTTAGTGCCGATGAAATTTTCTCAAAATTAATGGGAGAAGAAGTAGAACCACGACGAGAATTTATTGAAGAACATGCAACATATGTGGAAAATTTAGATATTTAGGAGGGGTTAAAATTGGATAGATTAGAAAAAAATAATATTGTCAATGAAGTTAAAGATTCCTTTATGGAATATTCGATGAGTGTTATTATTGCCCGTGCATTGCCAGATTTAAGAGATGGGTTAAAGCCAGTTCATCGTAGAATTTTGTATTCTATGTATGAATCTAGTTATACGCCTGATAAACCGCATAAGAAAAGTGCTAGAATTGTCGGAGATGTTATGGGTAAATATCATCCACACGGAGATTCTAGTATTTATGAAGCTATGGTAAGAATGGCACAAGATTTTTCTTATCGTTATATGTTAGTAGACGGTCACGGAAACTTTGGTAATATAGAGGGTTACGGTGCTGCTGCTATGCGTTATACTGAATCTAGATTATCTAAAATTTCATTAGAATTATTGAGAAATATTAATAAAAATACGGTGGATTTTGTTCCTAACTTTGATGATAGTGAAAAAGAACCCGCTATTTTGCCATCACGTTTCCCCAATATTTTAGTAAATGGTACAACAGGTATTGCAGTAGGAATGGCAACTAATATTCCCCCTCATAATTTAGGTGAGGTAATTGATGGGTGTGTCGCTTATATTGATAATCCAAATATTGATTTAAGTGGATTAATGCAATATATCAAAGGACCTGACTTTCCAACAGGAGCTACTATTTTAGGTAATAGTGGAATAAGGAAGGCTTATGAAACAGGTCGTGGAAGCATTACGATTCGTAGTAAGGCACAAATTGAGGAAAAAAATGGTAAGCAATATATCATCATTGATGAAGTTCCTTATGGTGTTAATACGCAAGAATTAAAAAATAAAGTAGCAGAATTAGTGCATAATAAAACAATAGATGGAATTGCTGATTATCATTCCGATTTAAAAAATGGTATAAAGATAACAATTACATTGAAAAAAGATGCGAATGCTCAGGTTATTTTAAATCAATTATATAAGCACACTTCTTTGCAAATTTCTTATGGTATTATTTTCTTAATGTTAGATCAAGGTGTTCCTAAGACACTGGGTTTAAAAGATATTATTAGTAAATATATTGATTATCAAAAAGAAATAATTATAAGAAGAGTTCGTTTTGATTTAGAAAATGCAGAGAAAAGGGTACATATTTTAGAAGGTTTAAAGATAGCGTTAGATCATATTGACGCGGTAATAAAACTAATTCGTGGTTCAAAATCTGATGAAGAAGCAAAAACGGGATTAATGAGTCAATTTGCTTTAACAGAAATTCAGGCAAATTCTATTCTTGAAATGAGATTACGTCGTTTAACAGGTCTAGAACGCGAAAAAATTGAAAATGAATTAAATGAGTTATTAAAGTTAATTGACGAGTTAAGAGGGATTTTAGCAAGCAATGCTAAAGTATTAGATATTATTCGAACAGAATTATTAGAGATAAAAGATAAGTATGGTGATGAGAGAAGAACAGATATTGATATGACAGCTATAGAATATATTGAGGATGAATCATTGATTCCAAAGGAAGATATTATTATTTCTCTTACAAGTAAAGGTTATATAAAACGGTTGCGCTCTGATACATATCGTACACAAAATCGTGGTGGAGTTGGAGTTAAAGGAATGACTACCAACGAAGAGGATTATGTAGATAAACTAATTTTAGCAAAAACTCATGATTATATATTATTCTTTTCCGATAAAGGAAAAGTATATAGGATTAAGGGATATGAAATTCCTGAATACAATCGTCAATCAAAGGGTTTACCTTTAATTAATTTGCTTTCTTTAGAAAAAGATGAAAGAATAAATTCAGTAATCTCAATAGATAAAAGCGAAGACACGAACAAACATTTGGTTTTTGTAACAAAAAAAGGTATTATTAAGAGAACATCTTTAACTGAATTTGATAATATAAGAAATAATGGAAAGATAGCAATTATATTAAAAGAACAAGATAAGTTAATAGATGTTATGATTACAGACGGAACTAGTGAAATTGTTATTGGCGCTAGCAATGGCAGAATGGTGAGATTCTCTGAAAAAGAAATTAGAACAATGGGAAGAACAACTTCTGGTGTAAAAGGAATCGATTTAGACGGTAGTATAGTTGTTGGCGCTGGTACTGTAAATGAAAGTTCACAAATATTAGTTGTAACTAGAAAGGGTTATGGTAAAAGAACAGCAATAAATGAGTATAGATTGACTCATCGTGGAAGTAAAGGTGTAAAAACTTTAAATGTCACTGATAAAAATGGAGACTTAATTGCTTTAAGAAGTGTAACTGGAGAAGAAAAAGTTATTATTGGTACTAATAACGGAATTATGATCAAAATGCCATTACAACAAATTTCAGTATTAGGAAGATCAACGCAAGGAACGAGATTAATCAATTTAAAAGAGCAACAAGAAGTAACCACTTTAGCTATTGTTAATCAAGAATATGATGAAGATGTAGATACAGAAGAGGTTGCAGTACAAGAAAATTAATTATGTTTCACGTGAAACATATAAGTAAAAAGAATAAATTTAAAATTTATTCTTTTTTATTTATTATATTAATACATGAACTTTTGACAAAAACAGAATATTGAAAAAATTTTAAATAATATGAAGTATAAAAAATATCAATATCTATATGTGAATTTTATTATAAATAAGTATAGTATGTTTCACGTGAAACATAAAAGCAAATAAAAGAAATTCAATTTCAATTGTTAAATCATAAAGCAAGCATACGCTGTAGGTATCATAAAAATAAGTAATTTAATAAATTGGTAAAGTATGATTAAAAGCACATTAAAAAGGTAATCTTACAAAGTACAATATGAATGTACATTTTTACATAAATAAGTTTATATGTTTCACGTGAAACATATAATAAGAAATTGCTTTTATTTTAACTATATATTATATATTTAGAACGCGTATATTATATGTAAGCATTAAACTAATAAAAAAACAAGTTTTCAATAAACATGATAGAAATTATAAAAAAATATATTGTAAATATGCAAGGAATTTAAATATAAATGGATTTTCTATGTTTCACGTGAAACATAGTTTTATTAGTTAAAAAGTTGCAATAAATATTTAGTAATGATATAATGAAAACGTGCAATGATATTTATTGGAAACAGGTCAGGATTGGAAAATAGCAGCCTTAACAGTTAATGTCATGTGCACTTTTTATTTTAAATTTTTATAATAGCAAACTAAAGTTCGCTATTGCAAAATTTGGGCAAAATATAATGGAGATATTATGGAAGAAAACTATATGAGAATTGCTTTGGAAGAAGCAAAACAAGCTTTTAGAGAAAATGAAGTACCTATTGGAGCAGTACTAGTGGATTCTAATGGTAAAATTTTATCTAAAAATTATAACAGAAAAGAGCAAAATAAATGCTGTATAGAGCATGCGGAAATGTTAGTTATTCAAGAAGCTTCAAAAATAAAGAATAATTGGAGATTAAATAATTGTTCTTTATACGTAACAGTAGAACCATGTCCTATGTGTATGAGTGCAATAAAACAATCAAGAATTAGCAAAGTTTACTTTGGATGTAGCAATAAAAATGTTTTAGAATCACAAATTTCGGAGGATATAGCTAAATTATCAGATGCCAATATTCCTGTAGAACTTTATCATGGTATATTGGAAGACGAATGTAAAAAAATATTGAGTTTATTTTTTGATCAAAAAAGATAAAAAATTATTTCCCGGGAAATAATTTTTTGAAAATAATCCTTTCTGTAAAAAAATGTATGTGATATAATATAAGTGAATTTGGAGGGATAACCATGAGACAAGCATTATATAGAAAATATCGTCCAAAAGAGTTCCAAGATGTAGCTGGACAAATTGTACCTGTTAAAATTTTGAAAAATGCTATTTTAAATGAAATGGTAAGTCACGCTTATTTATTTTCAGGCCCCCGTGGTACAGGAAAAACGTCAATAGCAAAAATATTTGCAAAAAATGTTAATTGTCAACACAATAATGCAGGATTGTCTTGTGGAACATGTGAGTTTTGTAAAGCAATTGAAAGCGGAAATTGTGTAGATATAGTTGAAATTGATGCTGCTTCTAATAATGGAGTGGACGAAATACGTGAATTGAAAAATAAAATTAATTTAGTTCCTGCTATAGTGAAATACAAAATTTATATTATTGATGAAGTACACATGCTATCTATTGGAGCTTTTAATGCTTTATTGAAAACATTGGAAGAGCCACCTTCACATGTAATATTCATTCTAGCAACTACTGATTTGCATAAAGTTCCGTCTACAATTGTTTCTCGTTGCCAATGCTTAGAATTTAAAAAAATTTCTTCTATTCATATGGTGGAACGTCTAACATATATTTGTCATCAAGAAAATATAGAAATAGATGAACAAGTATTAGAAAAAATTGCGGAATATACCGATGGAGGATTGCGTGATGCTATTGGGCTACTTGATAAATTAGCATCATATGGAGACAATAAAATAACTATAAATGATTTTTATGATGTTATAGGTAGTGTTTCAGATAATACTATCCTGGAATTTTTGGGTTTTATTAAGAACAATGATAGGAAAAATGTGTTTAATTGTATAAATAATTTATATAATACTGGAAAAGATGTAGTTAATTATTTAGAACAAATGTCTGCTTTATTAATTAAAAATGTTAAAGAAAAATATATAAATAACAATACAGAAGATTTACTTTTTTCTGAGGAACGAATAAATTTAATTTTAAAAATATTA
>CAOKBR010000003.1 GCA_948466735.1 uncultured Mycoplasmatota bacterium
ATACTTCATAACCTTTGAACTCACACATAGCCCTTAAACGCTTTTCTTGTTCTGGCAAACTAAAACCCTCTCTGGCTTGATCTTCTGTACTAACTCTAATATACAGACCAGCTATCTTTTTTACATCATCATACATCAATTATCATCTCCCTTTTTCTAATTTTTCAAAAAAAGAGAAGTAAAGGTACTACAAACTAATACTTTTACTTCTCAAAATAAGTCTTTGTAAATCAATTACATAATACAACATTTTTCTTATTTTGTCTATTACCCATTTGTAGGGAATAAGTATTAGTTCATAGTTTTTATGTAGTTTTCTAATTCTGATATTTTAATCTTCTTACTTAAATTATTGATATAGATTTCATTTGAATAATTAAAGGCAAGAAACATTACATTATTGATAATTATTCTATGAGGTTCTATGTAGTTTAAGTTTGTCTTATCAATATTCCTTATACTACCATTAATAATTGTTGGAGTAGTGTTACAAAAATCACATATTATTTCTAATCTTTTCCTTAAAGATTCCTCCATATCAATTTCTTTTTTGATTACTTTAATCATAGACACCAACCTTTCTATGATTTTTTCTTAAAACGAAAAAACCAATCATTTCTGATTGATTCTATATCTAAAAGTTCGAATAGTTCGAACAGATTTCCCAATGGTGCTGAATGACTGAATTGAACAGTCCTCTGATGCTTACCATGCATCTGTTTTACCACTAAACTAAATCAGCAAATGTAATTCCATAATCATATTAACATAGAAATACTAAAAAATCTACCCTTTCACCTAATAAATTTTACCATTTAAGAATTTTCTTATGATTTGTTTTACTTATTGAAAAAAACGTGATATAATACAAGGCAACCGAGGTGAAACAGGTGAAAGTTGAACAATTAAAAGGATTAGTAATCGCCCATCGTGGGTTGCATCAAGCGAAAAAAGGAATACCTGAAAACTCTATTATAGCATTTGATATGGCGATGAAATATAAATTCCCAATCGAATTAGATATTCAATTACTAAAAGATGGTACCCCCATTATTTTTCATGATGACAATCTTTTTCGACTAACTAATGTAAACAAAAATGTTGAAGACTGTAATTTATCTTCGATTAAAGATCTTTTTCTATTAGATACCAATGAAAAAATTCCCACTTTAGAAGAAGTCTTAAAACGAATTGATGGTAAGGTTGTTCTTGTTTTAGAAATTAAATATAATAAAAATTGTTTTAAATACCTTGATCAAATAATTTCTCTACTTGAAGAGTATCCTCATCCTTTTGTTCTTGAATCATTTCATCCTCGAGTAATTCTTTATTTAAAAAAACATTGTCCAAACTTTTTACGAGGACAATTAATTAGTAATTATCAAGGACAACCCTTTTATAAGAAATGGTTTATGCAAAGTATGATTTATAATAGTCTTACAAAACCTCACTTTTTATGTGTTGAACAATCTTTTTTACCAAATAAAATTGTAAGACATTATCAGCAAAAAGGTCTACCTATCATTGCGTATACGATTCGTAGCGAAAAAGAATTAAAACAAGCAAAAAGATACGCTGATAGTTTTATTTGCGAAAAAATAGGAAAACAATAATACTTAGTTTTCTAAAATCCAATCAACAATTTTTTTGAAAGCGCTTGGAATAGCGTAATCATTAAGTAACATGGTTTTATTTATCCATTGATAAGAAGATGCTATCTTCTTTTTTAAGGAAACAAAATATACTTGTACTTGCCAAACACGATGGGTAAATACATGTTGATAAGGAAATAATTCTTGAATATTTACTACACTTTCTTTATCGAAAAGCTCCTCCACTTCTATTTTAGATAAAGTTCCTTCAACATTTGGAAACTGCCATAAGTCTCCAAGAATTCCCTTGCTCTTTCGTTTTTCTATCGCATACTCTTCTTGCACATTAAAAATAAATATTGTATATTGCTCTATTTTCTTATTGGTTTTCTTTGCTTTAATAGGAACTTCTAACATTTTGTTTTTAGAATATGCTTGACAAATATTTGCTAAGGGACAAATTTCACATTTGGGACTACCCTTAGGTAGACAAATATTCTCTCCTAATTCCATTAAAGCCTGATTAAAGTCTCCACTTTCTTTAGGAAGTAATTCTAATAAATGCTTTTCTATTTTCCTTTTCACTTTAATATCATCTATCGGATCATAATTTAAATATACTCTAGAGTATACTCTTAAAACATTTCCATCAATGGCAACAACTTTTAAGGAAAAACAAATCGACCCAATAGCACCTAAGGTGTACTCTCCAATTCCTGGTAAAGATAAAATTTCTTCTTCCTTTCTAGGAAACTCTCCATGATACTTATCCATAATCATCATTGCTGCTTTTTTCAAATTTCTAGCACGATTATAGTATCCCAACCCTTCCCATAATTTGAATAATTCATCTATAGAAACATTTGCCAAGTCTTCTATTGTAGGTAATTTTTCCATAAAACGTAGGTAATATGACTTTACTGCTTCAATTCTTGTTTGTTGTAACATAATTTCGGATATCCACACATGATATGGATCTTTATCTACACGCCAAGGAAGCATTTTTTTATTTTTTTGGTACCATTTTAATAATTTTTGTGTAGGAAAATTCTCTTGCATCTATACTTCACCTTTTTTATTTTAACAAGAAAGTAAAAAAAAGGAAATAGAAAAAAGACGATGAATAAATTTTTCTATTCTCGCCCTTTTTAATGATTAGATTTTTTTACAAAGATAAAAGATTACTCCACCGATGATAACTACTGCTAAAGTACCACCGATAACCATTGGGAAAACTCCTGTTTTTTCATCTTCCTCTACGGTATTAGAATATTGATCATCTTTTTTATCATCTGTAGATGGTTTATTAACGTTTGATGAATCATCCCCAGGCTTTATAGTTGAATCATTATCTTTTTCATCGTCTTCATCTTGATTAGCATTTGAATGGTTTGAATCATTAGATGGCTTTTGTTCTCCACCTGGTAAATTACCTGATGGATTACTTGGTGTTTTATCTTGATCGGTTGATGGATTTTGATTATCATCTTTATCATCATCTACAATAGGAGTTGTATTATAAACAAATTCTTGATGTTCAATGGTAGATACATCACTTTCTTCACTTGCTTGATAATCCATATTAGAAACATTTAACTTATTGATTTTTACATCGTATAAAGTATTATCTTTATCCGCTTTTACTTTAAGTATTCCAATATGTACTGTACCATCACTGCTAACTAAGTTTTTACTAGCATCTCCTGTTGCTATGTAAATTCTAATGATATTATCTTGATAAGTATATTTTTTTACATACTCACTAGCTAAAGACTCATCCCAGTTAATTTGTTCTAATTTAACATCTCCGCTAAGTTCAATGGTTACATCTAAAGCATTAAGGTATCCTGTATCAGTAGATAATTTTATTTCTACTTCCCCATTTGCTTTTGATTCACAATGTAAGGTAGAAGCCATAGCATCTATCGTTCCATTAAGGAATAATGCTATAGCAACTACAATGGTTAATATTATTTTCTTCATCTTGCCTCTCCTTTAGTTGTATCAATGATTTGCATTAATGGTAACTCTTCAATACTTGGTAAGTTGTGTATAGCAAGTGATGTACTAGTTAGACGTTGACCTTCATTCGTTAAGGCATCATCTACTCGATATAACTCTGCGCGAATCGTTTTTCCTTGCATTTTTTGATATTGTTCTACTGTTACAACATAGAACCAATAACCTGATGCAATTTCATTAACTTCATGATTACTATTTAACTTAGCAAATAGGAAGTTTTCTCCACTAAATACGCTATCTTCAATATTTTCATCATCACTTTGATAATTAGCATCTACTAATAACATAGCATTAAATGCTGGATGACCACGGTATTCACCTTTAAATACGATGGAACCTTTTTTAATAACAGCATCATTTCCATTACTATCTAAGTAATGATAATCATTTTCTAAAATGCCAATGGTATCTTTTGATAGTTCCACATTATCCCCAGGAGGTGCGATTACATCAAATTCGCTACCAGAAATTCCACTATTGCCAATTGCTTCAATTTTAATATAAGAAATATCACTATAAGTCCATAATTGATCTTTGCCTGTTGTTCCTTCTTTATCAAAGTATACAATATTACTAAATTGGTTATCTTTATTTAATTTGAATGTTCCAGTTTTTGCTAAAATCCAATCTTCACGATTCTTACTAACATAAATGTTATATTTTTGAATGGCATTATCTAATAATTTTCCATTCTCACTAGCTGCTTGATACTTAATACCAGAAACATCTAATTTAGAATTTAAATCAATGATAACATAAGGATTAGTTTTATCTTTTAGATTAATTCTAGTTGTTCCATTAAAGATAGTATCTAATTGATTATCAATTAGCTGATTTATTTTAAGTTTAGCTGTATCCATATCAGGATCTTCTACATCGACAATTTCATCATTTTCCTTAAAGTTAGAAGTAATGCTAAAGTGATCTTTTTTAACACTTCCATCATGAGATACTTTTACTTCATCTAAGGTAGCGGTATTTGTTTTATTTAGATATTTATCATATGCTGTAACTTCATAAGTAATCGCTTGATTATTCATAGAACCAATGATATCCGTAAACTCATTTTCAGTAGTAAACATAATAACTACACCATTACGTTTAATTTCATATCCTAAAATAGTATCTTTACTCTTATCAACATCAAAAGTTAAGGTATAACGTTTATTTTGATTATCGGCCAAAATTAAATTAGCACTTACCATCGTTGTATTATCCATAGCACTACCTTGGTTTAGACGATAACGTCTAGCATCATCATTCAAATACCAAATAGGGCGACTTTCTTTTTCTAAGTTCAAGCTAGCAATGTATTCAATTGCTTTATCACTAGGAGTTAATCCCCATTTTTGGAAGAACTCTGTTAAATCGTATCCTGCTGCTTGGCTAGCTAAGATAATTAATAACTCATCTTTTGTATAACCAGTTAATGTATTTCGTCTACTAAGACGGTTAATTTTAGCATAAATAGAGTCAACATCATCTACTGTTTTATTATTATCATATGCTAAATGTAATTGCCAGTACATTCCAAGATTTACGAAGACATCGCTTCCTTTACCAAAGGTATTAGAGGTTACTTTTTGATAAATTTTATGATATCTATCTTCAATTCTTGCTTTAGCTATATCATCATTTGTTTGTGCCAATAATGAGTAAACGTTATTAGTAACCTCAGCATAAGATAAGTTTGCTTGATTAATTTGATGTCCAATTTCATGACTAATTCCCCAACCAAAGTATCCAGTTGTTCTTAATGTACCATCAATAACTTCGTTAGGTCTACCTTGCATTAATCCAGCAATAGAACCATATTCAATACCAATATGATCACCTGATGCATACATAAATGCTCCATCAAACATTCTCATTAAGCGAATGTTAATTCTTGATGATGGCGTTTTATCTTTAGGATCACTAGCATTTTCTGATAATCCTTTATGACGATAGAATAAATTCATCATTTCTTCAAAAGCTACTAATGAACGATATAATCTCTCATTCATTTCTTCACTTCCACTTGCTCCAGCACGAATTCCATCATATGCAGCAGTAGCAGCAACAGAGAATAATCCATTTTTAGTAACAATTTCAGTTGAATTTAATACACTAAGTTTACGATCAAAAGTCATTCCTTCTTCTTGATACATACTAGGTAGGTTTTCTACATAAGTTTTTAACTGTTCAATGTATGTAGATATAGCATTTTTAATTTCAATTTCATCGCTTAACTGGTGAATATCTAAAACAGGTATTTTTACTCCACCACTTACTCGAACTTTAATTTCTTTGTCAGCTGTTGCTTTTGGATAGCGAATATAAATTGATCCACCACGTTCTGTAGCCATTGTACCAATTTGGGGAACATCAATAATATTTTGCCCTTTTTTAAGATTTACTACAACTTGTTTCCAAGTCGATGCTTCAGCGTAATACTGAGTAAATACTAACTGTGGTAAGGTATTTCCTTTTGTTCCTACATAAATGGTAATTTGATCTTTTGCTCGTACAGCTACTCCTAAAGGTTGTAAATCACTAAGTGGTGAGAAACCCAAATGAGTATTTTTAGTCGTTGAAATATTTTGATCAACTATAATAGCATCTTGAATGGCTGTATCATTTAATATTTTTTTAGCGTAATCTAACTCGTTTAGTAATGCTGTTTTATTTGGATGATACTCCTTACTAACTGGATCAATGGTATTTACTCGCTCTTCTAAGGCATTGATATCATCCATCGTTACGCCTTCTTTTAATTCAACGCGCAAATCATCTAAAAATAAATTGGCAACATCATCTACTAATGAATCATATTGATAAAATCTAACTTCTCTAATAGCAATATTTCCGCTAGCAGAGTAATTGGCCAAATTAATTTGAATTTGATTCGTCGTAATTTTATTAAAATCTAGTCGATAATACCTTTGTCCATTTGGACTAGTAAGTGCTTTAATACTTGTTGAAATTTTCTTAGATATTCCATTTTCTAAATAATTAATTTTTGAATAGAAGAATGCTGCTTGATCATCCTTTGGTACGATAAAGATATGATCAATTGTATATTCATCATCAAAGTTAAAAATAGGTCCATTATTGAAAGCGTTATATCCTCCTAAATCCCAAGTATTTGCTTGATAATAAGAATTAAAATCATTATCCACTAAAGCAAATTCACTAGCTTGATTACTATTTACTTTATATTGAATAGAAGTAATATGATTACTTGGTACTCCAGTTCCATTTGAGGTATTTAATAAAGCATAGTTAACCATATCAGGTAGAGTTTGTTCTTTTGTAGTGGCTGTTGCTAAAACAGATTTTTCTCCCTCGCCAAGATGATTATTTCCGTTGACATAAACTTCATAAGTTGTTCCTTCAACTAAATCTCTTAATTGATAACTATTTCCTTTAATATTTTCAATTTTCTTAAATTCTGAATCACCACTTTTACGGTAATAAATATTATAAGAAAGTGTATCTTTCATGTCTTTATAACTAATGTTAAAACCAGAACTAACAGGAGTCAAGTTAACCATATCAACTCTTGGAGGTAGGCGATTAGGTTCAGGGCTAAAGGAAACACTATTACTATAGTTACTCTTCCATTCCCCGTTTACTGCTCTTACACTAACTTGATAATTTTTATAGTTCTTTAATTCTTTTATCACATAGTTTGTATAGGTTGTTTGATAAATGATATTGGAAACGATTTGCCCATCTTTTAATTCTTGAACTAAGATTTCATAACCAATGACATTACGTAATTGATCAAAGTTTATTTCAGCTTTTTCACTAGATGTGATAACAGAAATATTTTTAGGAACTTCTATTTCTGGAACAGGGACTTTTTCATAAACATTATTTAAAAATTCCACTTCTGCTATTTCTGCTAATTTTTTACTAGAAGTTTTTACAATTTTAATTGTTACTTTTTTAACAGCAATTTGCCCATCTAAATCAATAACAATCGTATTATCGTTAGCGGAATCTGTAAAAAAGTGAATATTTTCTAGAATCGTTAATTCTTTTTCATAAGTGGTAACATTACCAAATTCATCAGTGATTTCTAAAATGATTGTTTCTGGCACGTTTTCACTTTTTGTCCCTAAGCGAAATTGGCTCATTGTAATTGGTTGTTCTAAGTCAAACGACATTACCGCTGGATTCTCTTTAGAGATATCTTTTGTCTCATCGCTAGGTTTTACACTAACACTATCATTTTTTTGAAGTAAATCACTTACACTTCCGTCGATATTACCAGTAACCGTAATATTTTCGTAGTTCATCATAGCACTAGTATCCACAATTTGTAAGTTTTTTGCTTCTCCGTTAATGCTACTAGCAATAATGGCAATATCACTAATATCAATCTTTCCATCACGGTTTAAATCAAAGGCGCCTACTTTTCCTTTATCTGTGTTATCGATATTTTCAATAATTAAATCGATATCATCCTCATCTACTTTTCCATCTTGGTTGACGTCCCCTATTTCAAATAAACCTTTTTCATTAGAAATAGATACACGTTTTGCATAATCTTTTAATTCGATATTACTAACGGTATAACTTTTATAACCATTTCCATACAACTCGATACTATAAGTTCCTTGCTGTAATTGATAAATGGTAATGGAATAGTATTTTACTTGATCAAGATTTTGTCCATTTAAAACGATTCCTTCTTGATCCATTTTTTTAATGGAAAGTTCTCCTTTTTGTTCTCCTAAGGTGTACGATAATGTAGACATCGTAGTAATTCCATTAAAATTAATATTTTGTTCATTACCTTGTTCATCTTTTACAATAATTCCCATATTTGGATTTTCTGTATTTTGAATAGGTAAGGCAAATTTTAAATCAATTTCTAAGTTACCTTTTGGAATAAATTCATCTACTACATTAGTGGTAACTTGATTATCATTTGTATCATCATTAGGTGTATTTTCTAAATTATTCATCATGGTCACTTTAGGACTTGATGAAGTATTATCTAATTGATTTACTGGATTTGACACCGTATTTTTTACATTTAACATAGGTACAACAACAGTGTTAAATAGCATACAACAAGATAATACTAGGCTTATGGCCTGTGACATATCTATCCTCTCCTACTTATAAATATTCATTTATAGGATAACACATTTATCCTACATTTTTCAACAAATTTCAAAAGAAAATTACCCATTAACAATTTATTAACAAACAGAAAAAATGATACTTATTTTGTACCATTTCTTCAATTGCCTTTCATTATAAGAAAAACCATAGTGGTGCCCATGATAGGATTTGAACCTACTACCTATAGCGTCGGAGGCCATCGCTCTATCCAAGTGAGCTACATGGGCATACAATAATCATACCATAAAACAGAAAAAAGAGCAATTTGCTCTTTTTACATCATACTTTCGATATTATGTTCAGCCTGTTTTGTCATTTTACCGACTGCTCTTTTAATATCTTGAGTCGCAGATGGGTTATATTTTTTATACATTGTCCATGCACCATAACCCGCTGCTGCCGTTAAGGCTAAGCCTAATCCGGTTTTAAGTTTCATTTACAATCACCTCTTGACTCTTGATTTGAAAATATGATTGATACAATTAATCTTGTATCATTTTTAGTATGACCAACTATTTACTTGTTATACCACTTTCTAACATTTCTTTTAAAGATGTTCTTCTAATATCTTCTTGATTATTTAAAATCGCAAAATCTAAGGCTTTCATTTCACCAATCAAAATAAGTCTTTCTTTGCAACGAGTTACCGCGGTATAAATTAATTTACGATAAAGCATTTTTCCATAATTTTTTACTAATGGAATGATGACAATACTAAATTCACTACCTTGAGCTTTATGAATACTAATGGCAAAACCATGTTTAAAATTTACAAAATTACTTGGCGTATATCGAACAACATTACCATCAAAATCGATATAAATTTCCCTTTTTGTTCCATTTTCAATTCTTGTAATAATTCCAATATCACCATTAAAGACATTATCATCAGGCATATTGGTTAATTGAATCACTTTATCTTCTTCACGATAAATTACATCGCCTACTTTAAGTTCTTTTTTTCTTGTTGTTTTAGGATTAAAAATTTGTTGCAATTGCTTATTAATTTCATCAATTCCAACAACTCCTTTATACATTGGTGCTAAAACTTGAATTTTTTTATAATCAATGTCCTGATAAAGTGTTGCTAATTGTTTTAAATAAGATAAAGTCTCTACTCCATTTGCACTAATAAAAGATAGATCATCTTCTTGATTAAAGATATCTTCTTGTAAAGAACCTTTTTGAATATCATAAGCTAAAGTTAAGATATTAGAATCACTCTTTTGACGATATAATTCCTTTAAAGAAATCACATTTAAAACTTCGCTTTCAATACAATCTTTTAAAATTTGTCCAGATCCAACGCTTGGTAATTGGTGGTAATCTCCCACTAAGACAATTTTACAATGAATAGATAATCCTTTTAATAGGCTATCTAGTAAATAAGTATCAATCATACTAGCTTCATCGATAATCACAAATTCAACGTCACTTTTATTATACTCATTAATGGCAAAAGTATTGGTATCTTTGTTCCATTTTAAAAAGCGATGGATGGTCTGTGCTGGTAGAGCAGTGGTTTCACTCATTCTCTTACTAGCTCTACCCGTTGGGGCTAATAACATCAATTTTTCTTTCATTTGTGTTGCACTAAAACCATGGATTAATCGATATAATTCGATAATCGCTTTGATAATTGTCGTTTTTCCTGTTCCAGGTCCTCCAGTAATAATTAAAAAATCGTTAAGATGAGCTTGTTTTATTGCTTCTTTTTGGGAATCGTTATATTTTATTTGCAAAAACTCTTCTAGCTCATTTATTTTTTTGCTAATATCATCATCTTCTTGTTGATTTTGTTTTTCTTTTCTTTTATTTAATAAACGAAAACGACTGGCAATATTTTTTTCTGCTTGATATAACGTAAATAAATATACTCGCTCATCTATCCTTTTAATTTTATAATCGCGTTCTAAATGAAGTAGTACTTCTTCCAACAATTCTTCTTGAATATTAACACTTAAAGCACGAAGAATTAAATTAGGAAGTTCACTTTTTAATAGATAGGTATTTCCTGATATGTTACAAACTTCTTCTAAGATATAAACAATTCCTGCTGCTAATCGCCTTTTATCATCAAACGTTAACCCCAGTGCTCCTGTTGCAATATGATCTATTCTTTTAAAACTTAAATCTTTAAAATCAAGCCATGATTGATAAACATTATTTTTAATAATATCCATCGTTTTTTCTTTATATTTTTTATATATCATCATGCTATCTTTGGAACTAAAACCTAACTCTGTTAAATAAAGAATCAATTGATAAGAAGATTCATATTCTAATAATTTATCATGTAAAACTTCAATATTTTTTTGGGTAATTCCTGGAATTAATAGTAAATTATTAGGGTTTTCTAAAATGATTGACAATGTATCTTTTCCTAAATGATCAACGATTTTTTTTATTTTTGTTTTTCCAATGCCTTTAAATAAATCACTAGCTAAAAATTCTATAATAGATGAGTTTTCTTCTGGTAATACTCTTGAATACGCACTAACTTGAAATTGCTCCCCATAACGCTCATGTTCAATTACTTCTCCATAAAATAAATAAGTATCTATATCATTTAATTCATGAAAATATCCAGTAAAGGTAATTGTTTTATTGATATAATTTTCTAAATTTTTATCGTTTGTTTCTTTTACTTTAAATAGTCCAATAGTATATCCACTATCCGATTGAAAAATACTTTTTCGATAATTTCCTTTTATATATTTATCCATATTCTCCCCCTTTAAAAAGAAAAAGGTGTATTATTCACCTTACTAATTTCTTATGCTTTTCTTGAAACATTTTTAGTGCTAGTGCTACTTCATATTTACTATCTAAACCAACGAGATACTCTTGTTTTTCCATTAATACCGCTTTTCGTACACAAATATCCCCAGTGTGATTTACTCTACTTAAATATACATATGGAGTATTATTGATTGCCATAGTATCAACAATAACATATTTCTCTCCATCCTCTAATGTGATAAGTTCAATCATGTTTTCTTCTTTCATTTCACTACCTCCGACTAGAATTTTTATTCTCTTCTCTATTTTCGAAGTTATCTTGTGTTAAAATTCCAAGATTTTCTAAAGCTTGATCATATTTTCGTTCTAATTGTTTACTAGAAATTAATATTGATTGTTTTAAAGAATCACTGTAATTAAATTGTTCTTGTACTAATTTCATTTCTTCATTGGGAAGTTTAATAAAATTTAGTAGGCAAATAGCTATTGAAACACTAGCAACCGTAGTAAAACCACCAATTAAGCCTAATTTCCAATGAGAATCAAGTTCCTCATCATGAATTACTTTTTGAATATTACCCTTAACTGGTACAATCGTTTTACTCATGCTTTTATCAATCGTCTCTTGGGCTTTTTCTTTTAGTCGTTGATACGCTTTAAAATCAATATCAACTACCAATGGAAATTCTTTTTTTAATTGCTCACTATTAGAAAATCGGGCAATAGGAATATGAACAATTCCCTGTTCTATAGGATGACGTACTTCTTCACTAGACTTAATCATCTTATCACCTTCTATATTCATTGTAATATAAACTAGTAGTATTTGTCAAAATGAATTTATTTACTTAACAATTACATAAGGATATTCTATTTTTTCTATCGTTAAATCTACTAAAGTATTTGATGGAATTTCTTTTTTTATTTTAGCATACAAATAATTTTCACTATGTCCATAACTATAACTATTTTTGGTTGTTTCGATTAAAAAAGGTAATTTTTTTCCAATAAACTTCATCATGTATTCTTCTTCTAATTGACGTGATAAATTAAGTAGTCTTTTTGCTCGGTCTTTCTTCACTTCACTTGGGACTTCCTCCATGGTTGATGCTAAGGTACCATCCCTTTTAGAATATGGAAAAACATGAATCTTAGCAAAAGCAAAATCTTTAGCAGTTTGTAATGTTTTTTCAAATAATTCTTCACTTTCATAAGGAAAGCCGACAATAATATCAGTAGTAATCGAAATATCGCTTCGAATCTTTCTAATTTTTGCTAATTTTTCTCTAAAGTAAGATAAATCATATTTTCTTTTCATTAACGTTAAGATTTCATCACTCCCTGCTTGTAGGGGAATATGTAAGTGATTTACAATTACGTTTTCTTTTTCTAAAAGATTTAACACTTCATCATTTAATTCGGTAATTTCAATGGATGAAATTCTAAGACGCAACAAATTAGGAATTTTTACTAACTCAGATAAAAGAGTAGCAAAACTACTACCAATATCATATCCATAATTTCCAGTATGAATTCCTGTTAAAACAATTTCTTGATAACCATTGGCAACTAAATCGCTTACTTCTTTAATGACTAAAGCAAAAGGTTTTGAGCGACATTTTCCACGAACATAGGGAATAATACAATAACTACAAAAGTTTTCACAACCATCTTGAATTTTCACAAAGGCTCTTGTTCTACCTGAAGTTGTTGTTAAATTCATTTTTTCAAAAGTAAACATGGCTTTATCCACCCGATGGGAAATAGGTTCTTTTAAAGTAAAATACTCATCTAAAAGGGAAACAATTTTTCCTTTATCCTGATTACCAATCAATAAACTGACACCTTGTTCTTGATATGTAGGATTTGCTTCAATAAAACATCCCATGGCAACAATACAAGCTAGTGGATTTCTTCTTATTGCTTGATGAATC
This sequence comes from uncultured Mycoplasmatota bacterium, assembly GCA_948466735.1. GTDB lineage: Bacteria > Bacillota_I > Bacilli_A > RF39 > UBA660 > CASRZP01. Next base: position 13,412 of record CAOKBR010000003.1, read on the forward strand.
ATTTTTCGACTTTTAATATCACTGGTATTAGTAACCGTACAAGTATTGATGATATAAATATCACATATTGAATCAAAAGGAGCAATTTCATACCCATTATTTTTTAATTCTTGGATAACAAACTCACTTTCATAAGTATTTACTTTACACCCAAGTGTTGCTACGCCTACTCTCATCACTTATTCCCCCTAATCCAATTTTTTTTGTAATTCTTTCAATCGATTAATAAAATCTCTTGTTTTTTGTAATTCTTCATCAAATTGCTCAATACTTCTACTACTTCCCACTTGCCAAGAAGTATTATTTTCATCTTCAACTCCAAAAACAGGAGAAATAAATGGACTTGTTTTAAATCTTTGAGCTTTTGGTGTATTGAATACTTGATTTACTACTTGATCTAATTCTTGATTATGTTCTTTTTCCTGATTAAGTTCTAAACTACCATTTTGTTCATAATAGGTTTTTTTTAACTCTTCAATGTTGATTGGCAAAGTTTTCTCTAATGGGTCTTCATAAGATAATTCATTGATTGTACTTTTACTTTTTTCCATTAATTCATTTAAACTTATAACAGCATTTTCTTCTTGCTCAACAGTAAAATCATCAAGCGCTTTTTGATTTTTTTCTTCGACTTCTCCCAAAGTTGACATTAAACGTTCTAGTTCTAATTTTGCATTTTCTTTTTCCTGTTCATCGCTTTGTTCAACGTATTTAATTTTTTCAATCGGTTTAGTATAAAAAACATCTTCTTTAACAATTAATTCTTCTTTCTCAATCACTGCTGTTTTAGATAATAGTTCATCTACATTATGACTATCAGTTCCTAGTTTTTCTTCCTTTTTTTTCAAAACATTATCATCTTTTACTTGGTTTAGTACTTGTTCTTCTTTTACGTTTACATGAGATAAAATTTTGCTACTTTTTTTTCTTTTAGGAAAGCCATAATCTAGATATAAAATTAAAACAATCAACATGACCATTACTACGATTAATGCAAAAAAAACAATCGAGGAATTTATACTTTCCATATAGATAAATTTATCAATCATACTACTTCACCTCATAAATTGATATTGAATAACACTCATGATGTACAATGCTACCGTTTCACTTCTAAATACCAATTCTCCTAAACTAACGGGAATAAATCCTTGTTCTAACAGCATTTTTTCTTCACTTGATGTAAACCCGCCTTCAGGACCAATCACTATTAACATTTTATCACTCTTTTTACATTGTGATAAGACTTTTTTTAAAGTTATTGACATTTCATTTACCGTACACAATAATTTTACATTATATTCACTTGATGATAGTTCATTAGGCTTAATCGCTGGATATACTTTGGGAACATCTATTCTTTTAGATTGTTCGCTTGCTTCTTTTACGATGGTTTGCCAACGTTGTAATTTTTTTTCTTTTTTATTTTCTAGTTTTATTATTGACCTAGTTGCTTCTATTGGAATAAAAGAATGTACTCCTAACTCAGTTGCTTTTTGGAAAATGAAATCCATTTTTTGTTCTTTTAATAAACTTTGTCCAAGGGTAACTTTTGGTAATTCTAAATTTTCTTTTTCTTCTACTTCTTGAATAATGGCAACAACACTAGGTTCTAATTGATTAATTTTAGCAAGATACACTTTATTATCATCAACAACTTCGATAACTTCCCCTAAACTCATTCGCATAACATTTTTAATATGGTGCGACGTGGTTATATCAAAATAGATTTTATTCTCTTGAATTTTTTGTCCAAAATATCTTTGCATCTTCTTTTCTCCTATTTTTATTATCTAATATCATTAAAGTAATAAAACAAATCACACCAACTTCTGATAACATTTTTCCAAAACGAGATAAGGGTGCTTGATAAGTAATTTCAATATGATGAGTACCTTTATCTAGTTTAGCTCCTAAAAAGGCCGTATTGACAAGTTCCTTTTTAGTAATGCTATCATCTACTTTAATCGTATACCCCTCATCATAAGGTAGAGAAGTCACTAAATATCCATCATCATCTAAAGTAATATCAAAGGTAAATTTATCTTTTTTAGAAGTAAAGTTAGATACTACAGTTAACTCATTCTTTCGTTTTTTCAACTCATTAACATCAAGCGTATAAAGATGGATATCCCCTATTTCATAATCTCCTTTTTCAATAACCATATCAATAGAATCATTGGTATCACTAATTACGTAATCAAATTGATAATTATCATTTTTATATAGCCAATCATCACAAGTCACTTTATTAGATAGACCATTAATTTCAATAAAACGATCAACTTCTTGACAACTGACTTTATTTTTTATTTGAAAAGAGATTAACAACAAGTTATTTTCTAACGGTTTTGTTAGTGATAAAGTCATTTTTTTTCGTTTAGCAAGATGAAATTGGTAACCATCTTTTATTTTTTTTCCATCTAATTGTTTTATTAACTGTTGAAAATCAATATATGTGTTATCTTCCTTTATTTTCTCTTCTACTACTTCATTTTTGGTATCATCTACTACAGTAGAAAACATTAAAAAATTGGTTTTTCCTATTTTATCTGATGTATCAAAAGTAGCTTTATTTACTAATTTCGTAGAACCATAAATCATGGGATACACATCAATATTTTGATAAAGATCTGTAGTTGCTTCTATTTTTTGATAAGTATTAGGAATATGATTTTTTCCAATTAAGTATTTTACCCCCATAAAAGTGTTAAATAGTAAACTAGAACTACTCGTTAGCATTAAATTATTTCTAGAGGGAATAGCATTAAATAATTGTTCCTGATAAAATTTAGCAAAATATTGATTTTCAACGGAGGAATACACAGATGTTTGTTTTTGTCTTAAATCATAAATTTTATTAAGTGATTGACTAGCATTTGTAAGTTTATTGGTACGATATAAGGATATTTCTTTATCTTTTTGGTATATTTCACCTAATTGATGAACAATTTCTTCATTATTTAGCGCATCATATAAAGAGTGAGATATATATTTTTCACATTTGTTACTAGATACATTATAAATGATTGCAACTAGACAAATAGGTATAACAAAATAGATAAACTTCTTTTTCTTTTGATATAAGAAAAAAGAAAAAAGTAAGACACCTAAATCAATTAAAGCTAAAACGATATAACCGTCTTTTGTATAAAAAAGAAAGGAAAGGAAAATATAACATAAACTTAAGAAAGTAAGAAGTTTAATAGGAATTTTTTTCTGATTTTTTTTAATATCTTCTAATAGATTTGCTATTAATAATCCAAGTAAAGGAAGAAATGGAATTAACACTTTAGGTCTTATATAAAGTCCACCGTTTAACAATAAAATCAGTAGCGGTGATGATAAGGTAATGGCAATTAAAATCGATAAAATTTTCTTTTCTTTTTCCTTTTGCATAACTCCATAACCTAGGGCAAAAAAGGAAATAAATGTTAACCCTAATCCATAAGAGTCATACAATAAAGTTTTTATATCAAACCTTGGAAGTATACTTTTTATGGACAAATTAATGGAGGTTTCACTTCTTCCATTTAAAATCACATAAAAAGTAGGAAGTAGTAAAATCATTGCCATCAATAAACCCGTTAAGACGCTAGGAATTATCCCCAAAATCGATTTTTTCCACTCCTTAAATGTTTGCTTATTTTTAATGTTTCGATATAAAAAGTAGAAAAATAAGACAATAGATGATCCTAATGCGTAATAATAACTAGTTAAAAATAATAAGGTAATTCCTATAGCCAAAATGCTAAGACGCCTTTTGTCCATGTATTCATCTACTCCACATAAACTAAGGAGTAAGAAAGGAAAATAGGAAACAAACATAATTTGACGATGACTTTGAAAAATTAAGGGTAAAGCCATGATAAAAAGAATGCTACTTACTAGACAAACACTTCTTGAAAATTGATGATATTGTAGCCAACGATGAAATAAAATCACATCTAAAATAAGAAAGAAAATCATAATAATGATTAAAAAATGCGCCATTGGAATATGGGGAAAAAAGCATGAAAATAAAACAATTGGATTATATAGCCCATAGTAAGAAAAATAAAAAATATTTTCACCTGCTCCAAGATGGATAGCTAAATTGGGTAAATTTAGGGTATGGTTTTCTAAAATTAAGGAACGAAAATAGGAAAAAAATGATGTATGTTGGCTTAACCAATCGGTAGTAGAACCAAAAATATTTACCCATGAACCTAATAAAACAACAATAAGTACTAATCCAATTAACCATAAAATATCTTTATTTTTTTTCATTCTACGTCACCATTCATTTCTTTTTTCTTTCCTGTCGTCATATATATTATAATGTATTTTTAGTTTTTTAAAAAGAGGAATTTTATGAGTAAAGAAAAATTTATTAAATCAACAATTATTTTAATGGTTGGGGGATTTTTAACAAAGTTTTTAGGAATGATTATTAAAATTGTGATGAGTAGATTAATGGGAAGTGAAGGAATTGGCTTATATATGCTAATTCTTCCTACCTTTTCTCTATTCATTGGTCTAGCACAGTTTGGCTTTCCTATTGCTATTAGTAAACTAGTAGCAGAAGATAAGAAAAATAATAAAAACTTGATTTTTTCCATTATTCCTGTATCACTAGTAATTAATTTAGCTATCATTATTTTTATTATTGCTATTAGTCCATATCTTGCTAAAAATTTACTAAATGAACCAAGAAGTTATCTTCCTCTTTTAAGTATTGCCATTGTCTTACCATTAACTAGTCTATCAGGAATATTAAGAAGTTATTTTTTTGGACGTCAAAGAATGTTACCCCATGTTGTTTCTAATGTAACAGAAGATATTGCTAGACTTTTGTTAATTATTTTAGGAGTTCCCCTATTTTTATCAAAAGGCTTAGAATACGCTGTAACGTTTGTTGTCTTAACCAACATTATTAGTGAAGGAGTATCAATTTTAGTCTTATTTTTCTTTCTTCCTAAACACTTTAAAATTACTAAAGAAGAATTAATACCTAATGGAAGATATTTAAAAGATACCTTAAGTATTGCTGTTCCTTCTACAACAGGAAGATTAATTGGTTCCATCGGATATTTCCTAGAGCCAATTTTATTAACACAAGGATTACTTTTAGCAGGATACCAACAGTCTTATATTATCAATCAATATGGAATCTTATCTGGTTACGCTCTTCCTCTACTTCTATTGCCATCCTTTTTTACTGGCGCTATTTCACAAGCACTTTTACCTGTTGTTAGTAAAGCATATGCCAATAACAATATTACTTTTGTAAAGGCAAAAATTAAGCAAGCAATTTTCTTTTCTTTATTAATTGGATTACCTGTAACGATATTATTTGTGTTAATTCCTCAAGTACCCTTAAAATTAATTTATAACACTCGTCTTGGAATTGACTATATCAAAATTCTAGCACCTATTTGTCTATTTCAATATGTGCAAGCACCACTTTCTGCTAGTTTGGATGCGATGGGTAAAAGTAAGGATAATATGATGGGAACTTTGATTGGAACTATTCTTCGTTCTATCTTATTATTTACAACTTCCCTACTTCATATTGGAATTTATTCTTTGATTATTGCTACAAGCGTTAATGTTTTATATGTTACCTTTCAAAATATTCGCCATGTAAGAAAATATTTACATTAATGTATAAATGAGAAAAGATTTATTCATGATAATATTGGAGGAAAAATATGATAAAAAAACCACGTTGGAAATATCGAAAAAAGTTATACTTAAAACAACAACCTAGTAGTGTCGCTAGAAAAATAGAGACCATCGAATATGGAAAAGAGTATTATGAAGCAGTAGATGAAAACAAGGAATCAAATTAAGATCTAGTAATAGGTCTTTTTATTATAAATAAAGAGATAATAAGAAAAGTGAGAACGTAAACAACAATTACTCATTTATCCCTTCACTATTATCATTATCCACAATTTTAAAAAGTACTAAACTTTTCTATTTTTTTTTAATTATTTTATAATACTTACTACGACTCTTGCACCAACATTAGTCCGTGTAGTATTGATGTTACATTAACATTCCATGCACGATTAAAACCAAATGAATATGCATCCATTGGTCAATAGGCAGCATTATTTACTCCATCATTTATCGTTCCTCCATGTCCTAAAATATAAGTATTAGTAGCACAACTAAATTGATTGGTAGATGCATCATAACTACATTTGATGATTCAATCATATTTTCAACAGTTCCATCTTTTGAAAAGGTAAATACTGCAAAAATTACTCCAACTGTGGCAATTGCTAATAAAAGTAACATTACTACTAATTTCTTCTTTTGTTCCATTTCTCTTACTCCTTTTTAAAACAAAAAAAGGATGAAAACATAGTTTCACTCTTACGTGTATCATTTATTAATTTTATTTTAAGGTCTAACCCTCCCCTAGTTAATTTAAGGTTAACAAGATAAGCAGGAATAGAAAATTTTTTATTACTAATTCTTTTTCATTCTAACAACTACCATTTTTAAACATTTAACTTGCAATTTCCTTTTTCCAAGATAATATCTTATATACTGATTGATTAATCTTTTCTATATCAATTCGATTAGATTTTACCGCTTCTACTACTGCATTAATCTGCGTTTTATAATTGGTTGAGATGATCATATCATTTCCTGCTTCTACCGCTAAAACTGCTGCTTCTTCTTCTCCAAAGTTATCCTTTACTGCTCCCATATACACATCATCAGTAATAATTACCCCGTTGAATCCTAATTCATTACGTAATATTTCATGAACCTTCTTGGATAAGGAAGCTGGATAGTCTTTATCCATACTAACAACGGTATTATGCGATACCATAATGGCTTCTACCCCTTCAATAATTCCTGCTTTAAAAGGAAGAAAATCATTCTTTTGAAAATTTTCATAACTTCGTTCATCCAGCGCTGCTCCATTATGCGTATCTTTATTATTTCCATATCCTGGGAAATGTTTTAAGCAGGAAGATAGACCATTTTCTTTATTTACCTTTATGAGTTCTTTAATATAATTTGCTGTTTCAGTTGCATCTTTACCAAAAGTACGGCGATAAATATAATCATTTGGACTTGTGGAAACATCTGCTACAGGAGCTAAATTCAACTTTATTCCAAGACTTAAAAGTAGTTTGGCTTTTTCCTTAGCATCATTTAAAATCGCATCCATTCCACCCATTTTATATAACTCTTGAGAAGATTTAAAGGGTTCACTTCTAAACTCTTTAAAACTACTAACCCGATTAACAATTCCCCCTTCTTCATCAATAGCAAAAAGTAGTGGAATCTTTGATGCATTTTGATAACTTTGTAATTTATTGATGAACGAATCCTTTGTATTTCCTTCAATATCAGGCTTAAATAACACAACTGATCCTAAATGATAATTTTTAATATCCTCAGTAAAATTTTTACTTCCAATGGGAATTCTTACCATAAACATTTGTCCAACTTTCTCTTCAATGGACATTACCTTTAACTCTTCTAAAACTTGATCAAGTTCATACTTTTTTATTATGGTTAACGTTTTTACCAAATTATTCTTATTTTCAATATATTTAACTTTAACAATATCGCCAACATTTAGTTTCCTCTTTTCTATTTTAGAAATATCAAAAGCTTCTTCCATTTGTTCTTTTTCTATATAGATAGTATCTTCACTAATTTGTTTAATTGACCCTTCTAGTGTTTTCACTACATCCTTTTGATAAGGAAATAAAAGTAAAATAATTCCTACGATGACAATAGTTAAAATAAATAACGCTATTCCTATTCTTTTTTTCATTACTCTACCTATAAACCTTTTTTAGCATATACATTCACCCTTACCTCATAACGTTGAGGAACTCCTTCTATTTGGGCATTTTCATCTACCCACATGCGAAGTCGATAATGATTTATCGTAGTTCCTTTTTTATTAAAGCTTGATGTTTCCATAACCATTGAGCCTGCTGGTGAACCATTGTTAGATGCTACGGTTAAGGGAATAAAATGACTTGGTGCCATAACTTCTTGATATGTTGTATCTGAATCTATCATTTTTTCTAAATACAATTTTACCTCATCATCCCCTAGTGCTCCTAAAGAGCCTGTTTCTACTATCTCCTGTTTCACCGCTGTTACTTCATAAGGAATGTTGATATCACTAGATAAAGTTGCTTCTACAGTAAAATCAAAACTTTTTCCATCTCCTGATAATAATTTTCCCATTTCATCACTAACAGGAAAGACATCAACTAAATTAATTCCCGTTGCCCCTTCGGTATAAGTTAATTGAATAGTCCCTGTGGTAATTATGTTTTCTACCTGGCCTTCCTTAGCAAAAGTAAAGGCCGCATAAGTAAATCCAATTGTTAATAACATTAAAATTGCTACATACCCTACATTAAACCAAAATTTTATTTTTTCTTTCATTTTCTTTTTCCTTTTCCTATTTTTATCATAATAAATTCCCATTTATCGTACCATAATTTTAAAATTTTGTAAACGATTGCAAAAGAAAAAACTTTCTAAGAAAGTTAACAAATAAGTAACATATATTTCAAAGAAAAAGAAGAGGTACTTGATAACACTTTGTTACGGGCACTCAAGATATACATGAGTCGATATCCATAATGAAAGGCAATTAGATATTTGTCTTATTCGCTCATTAAATAAGACCTTCTAATAACAAAATGCCAAACCTATTCTTCTCTAGGGAAGTTTCCTTCACCAACTAAAGAATACCACGTACTAACGTGAAAGTCAACTTTTTTGTCAAATGTAATTATTTCGTGTCAAAATCATCGTTTTGAAAAAAATTATAAATTCGACATTTTTTTCTCTATGGTAGAAATGATTGTCATAATATGATAGAATATGATAAAGAGGTTGATTTTATGCTAGCGAAATATTGTAAACAAATCAAAGATATTTTGTTGTGTCTTCTCTTAGCCTTTGGTGGACTACTTATAGTATCAAAGTGTTCTTTGTTATATCCCTTACAAGACTGGGTTGACACAAATTGTTTTTTTACTATGGGAAGAGGTATGTTTCATGGACTAGTACCTTATCAAGATTTATTTGAGCAAAAAGGTCCCTTATTATATTTTTATCATTTAATTGCAGTAGCTATTAGTGAAACAAGTTTCCTTGGTGTATTTATTTTAGAAGTCTTATCATATACTTTATTTCTTTATTATTTAAAAAAGATTCTTGCCTATTTTATTACCGATCATAGTAAATGTGTGATTTTAACAATGCTTGCTGTGCTATTTACCCTAACCATGCGTTCATTTCATTTTGGTGATAGTGCTGAGGAATTTTGCCTTCCCTTTATTACCATTCAATTTTATCATCTAATTAAACTAGTAAAAACGAAAAAACTAAGAAAAAAAGAATTATTTGTGGATGGTTTTCTAGCAGGTTGTACTTTCATGATCAAATATACCTTATTAGGCTTCTTCATTGGTTATGGAATTACTTTAACAATAACTTATTTCATGAAAAAAGAGAAAAAAGAAATTCTAAGTGCTTACCTATATTTATTTCTAGGTGGAATACTGGCAATTTGCCCATGGCTTATCTATTTTATTATTACAAAAGGATTAAAAGATTTTATTCACGTTTATTTTGTATTAAATATTACTAAATACTCATCTCCTTTTGGAGGATTATTTAAAAAAATTTATCACATCATTAGTACTTGTTTCTATAATTTAACCAAACATCCCCTTTATGCTTTAATCACTCTACCTGGTATAATTAATTTCTTTATCAAAAGAAAAAGTGATTTTCTAAAGCTAGACGAAAAGTGTCTATTATTTATTCCTTTATTAACAACCATTACTTTTGTCTACATTGGTAAATCGTTTAAATATTATTTCTTTATTCTAGCTTTATTTATCGTTTTTGGACTACTATTTTTAAATCAATATTTACTAAAGAAAAAAAGTTATTCTAAGTTAGTAATCATTACTTGTTTTATTTCTTTATTTCCTTTAATTTTTCTACTTAGTAAAAACACTAAAGATATGTTTTATCCAAAAGATTATTATGCCCAGGTGGTATTTGCTAATAAAATTAAGGAAAGTGGTGTAGATAATCCTACTTTATTAAATTATGGATTTTTAGATGGAGGATTTTATTTTACTACCAATACCTTACCTAACACTTATTACTTTCAACAAAATAACTTCGATTATGAAATTTTTCCTGATAATAAAGATGCACAAGATAATTATGTAAAATCCAGTCGATGTGACTTTATTATATTACGTTTAAAGGATGAAACATTCACCTATCTTGATCCTTTATTTAAAAATTATCAAGTCATTGCCATTCATGAACAAAAAACAGAAAATTTTCAAGCAACTTATATTCTTTTAGAACACAAAAAACATTTAAGCTAAAGAAAAGACGATTTAATTAGTCGTCTTTTTTCTTTTTTGATATTGAATCGCTGCTTTAATAAACATATCGAAAATCTTTTTTTCTTTTGCATCTATTCTAACTAATCGTTCTGGATGCCATTGTAATCCTAGATGAAAACTACATTTTGGATATTCTAGTGCTTCAATTAGTCCATCAAATGAATAAGCTACTACTTGATAATGTTTATTTTCTATAGCATGATAGCGATGAAGACTATTTACCATAAGTTCTTCTTTTCCGATGATTTGATAAAGTAAGCTATCCTTTTTAATGGTAACCAAATGAACATAATCTTTATCAATCATCCGATGATCTAGTCCTTTTTCATCGTTTGGTTCTACAAATATTTTATCATGATAACAAGACATAATTTGCATACCTAAGCAAATACCCAAAATAGGAATATCTTTTTCTATGGCATACTCTAGTGCATAAAAGTCCTGCTCGCACATCTTGTTTCCCCCAGGAAGTAAAATGCCATCTAATAAATCTAATTCGCTTCTTAACATTTCTTTTTCTTCCAAAGTCATTTTAGGAATTTCACTTAACTTCGTTTGGTAATAGTAAACATCTTGAATTGGAGTAATCGCTACAGGTATCCCATTAGAATTTAGAATCGCACACCGATACGCTTCTTCCATCGCTAAAGAAGACTCATCAACTAAATTCATCGTCGGGCGAAGCATAATTCCAATTCTTGGTTTACGCATTATCTTCTACCACATCATGACAACGCTTACAAACATCATTTATCATTTCATCTTCCATAAAATAGTTCCAACAACGTTGACAACGAACGCCATCAAATGGTTCTACCTTAACACCTACATGTTGATAACGTGGCAAGTCTTCAGTAGTTAAAATTACATCAGATACAATAAATAATCGCTTAAATTCACTACCTAACATAGTGGCAACATTTTGATACTTCTCTCCTAGATTTAAATAAACTCTAGCTTCTAATCCTTTACCAATAAGTTTAGTTGCGCGTGCTTCCTCTAAAGCCTTATAAACATCATCTTTAATTTCAAAAAATTCATCAAATAATGATAAAATTTCATCTTTATTTTGATAATTCACAATGTCTTTCATCGATAATAAATGTACACTTTCCTCTTTTACTCCAGGCATCATTTGGTAAACTTCTTCACTAGTATAAGGTAGGATTGGTGCTAAAAGTCGTACCATAACATCTAAAACTTCACAAATTACCGTTTGAACACTGCGTCTTACTAGGGAATCTTGTTTTTCAATGTATAAAATATCCTTAGTAAAATCTAAATAAAAGTTTGATAAAGTAAAAGATACAAAATTGTTAATTGTTTTATAAATTTCTTGGAACTCATAATTTTGATAATCTTCAATGATCTTTTTTGCTGTTTGATTAAGTTTTACCATCATATATTGATCGTACTTCATCATATTTTTAAAATCAACTTTATCCTTACTAGGGTTAAAATCAAATAAGTTTCCAAGTAAGAAACGATAGGTATTTCTAATTTTACGGTAACTTTCTTTTACTTGATCAAGTAATTCAGGACTCATTTTAAAGTCTTCTGTATAATCAACACTTGCTACCCATAAACGTAGGATATCTGCTCCATCTTTTTCTACAATATCACTTGGGGCAATGGTATTTCCAATACTTTTTGACATTTTAACGCCTTTTCCATCTAAAGTGAAACCATGAGATACTACTTGTTTGTAAGGTGCTTTTCCATGTACCGCATAACCGCAGATTAAAGAAGAGTTAAACCAACCACGATATTGATCGCTTCCTTCTAGATAAACATCTGCTGGATACGGTAAGCCTCTTTCTACTAAAACGCTAGTATGGGTACTTCCTGAATCAAACCATACATCCATGATATCTTCTTCTTTAGTAAAGTTACCATTTGGACTTTTAAGATTCGTATATCCTTCTGGTAATAGTTCCTTAGCACTTTTGGAAAACCAAATATCACTGCCATATTTTCTAAATAAATCAGCAATATGCATCATAACTTTTTCATCTAAGATTTCACTACCATCTTCATTATAGAATATAGGAAGTGGTACACCCCAAACTCTTTGTCGAGAAATACACCAGTCTCCACGATCAGCAATCATATTATGTAAGCGAATTCTTCCCCATTCAGGATGCCAAGTAACATTTTCATCGATTTCTTTTAACAAGCCATCCCGAATTTTATCAATGCTACAAAACCATTGTGGTGTTGCTCTAAATATTACTGGTTTTTTTGTACGCCAATCATGAGGATATGAGTGGGTAATCATTTTTAGTTTTAGTAAAATACCTAATTCTTCTAATTTTTTTGTTATTTCTTTATTCGCATCTTCAAAATATAAACCTTGAAATTCTCCTGATTCTAAAGTTAAAACTCCTTGATCATTTACTCCGTTAATCATTCCTAATTTGTATTTATTTCCAATGATGAAGTCATCCACTCCATAACTTGGGGCAATATGAACTAGTCCTGATCCTGAATCTAAAGTAACATGATGTCCTAAAACAACTTTACTATCACGATCCATTAATGGATGATGATAAGTAACTCCTAGTAAATCACTTCCCATAAAAGTTGAGGTAACTTGGTAGTTAGTAAACTCAAATTCTTGACATAGTGACTCTACTAATTCTGTTGCCATAATATAATTTTTACCATCAACAGCTACTTTGCTATAGGAAAATTTTTCACCTACAGCAATTGCTAAGTTTCCAGGTAACGTCCAAGGGGTTGTTGTCCATATTACTAAACTATCATTGGAATCAACAAAATCATTTCCTATAACTATTGGAAAAGCAACAAAAATAGATGGATCTGTTCTATCTTTATATTCGATTTCTGCTTCTGCTAGGGCTGACTCACTAGATGGTGACCAATAGACAGGTTTTAATCCTTTATAAATCAATCCTTTTTTAGCCATTTCACAAAATACTTCAATTTGTCTAGCTTCCATTTCTTTTTGTAAGGTAATATAAGGATTTTTATAGTCTCCAATCACATTTAAAGTAAGGAAATCTTTTTTTTGTAGTTCTACTTGTTTTAAGGCGTATTCATGACACAATTTACGAAATTCTAGCTTAGTCATTTCTTTACGATTTACACCGCTATTAGTAATTGCTTGTTCAATTGGTAAGCCATGGGTATCCCATCCTGGAATATAAGGAGAAAAATACCCTAACATCAATCTTGATCTAGTGATGAAATCTTTTAATACTTTATTTAGCGAGTGTCCTAAATGAATAGAACCATTCGCATACGGTGGACCATCATGCAAAATAAAGGTAGGATTTCCTTCATTTTTCTTTAACATTTTTTGATATAAATCCATATTTTCCCAAATTTCACGTTGTTTTTTCTCGTTCTCTGGTAAATTGCCACGCATTTGAAAATTGGTTTGTGGCATTAGTAAACTTTCTTTGTAATCCATATTTATCTCTCTCCTTAATTTTATTTAAAAAACAAAAAATAGACCTCCTGTTAAAGGACGTCTATCTCACGCGGTACCACCTTTATTTATGGATAATTCCATACTCTTGATTCACATAACGGGTGAATGCGGCTTTATCTTATCCATAAAGCACACTTGAAAGTGATTCTAGGATAGGCTTATTATCTTCTTCCACCAAACGAAGACTCTCTATTAATAAGGCTTTATTCCTACGTCTTTCGCACTTGTTTTTTCTGATATAGAATATAACACAAATTTATTTGTTTAGCAAGAGAAAATCAAACAAATTCATTGATGAAACCATTAACCTAATTATTTGATTTGGTTCATTACTTCTTGAGCAAAGTCTTCTTGTTTTTTCTCGATTCCTTCGCCTACTGCAAATCTTGTCATGGAAATTACTGTACCATTATTTTTCTTAACATAAGCTTCTACAGTTAAATCGTTTTCTTTAATGAATGGTTGTTCTAATAAACAAATTTCTTTATAGAATTTATTTAAGCGACCCTGTACCATTTTCTCAGCAATATCAGCAGGTTTTCCTTCGTTCATGACTTGTTCTTTGATAACACTAGCTTCTCTATCTAGCATATCAGATGGAACTTGTTCACGTGATAAGCACACTGGATTCATTGCAGCAACGTGCATAGCAACATCTTTTGCTACTTCATCATTTGCACCATCAACAATTACTAAAGCACCAATTTTTCCACCCATATGTAAATAACTTCCAAAATGCTCAGTAGACGTTTTTTGTACTTTAACAAAACGACGGAAACTAATTTTTTCTCCAATTTTAGCAGTAATTGCTACAATTTTATCCTGAATTGTTTCCCCATTTACTTGATAAGATAGTACTTCCTCATTTTCTTTTAATGGACTATTTAAAATAATATTAGCAAGTTCATTAACAAAGTTTTTAAATTCATCGTTTTTCGCTACGAAATCTGTTTCTGAGTTTACTTCTAATATTACTGCTTCGCTATCGTTAGAAACAATAGTACATAATCCCTCAGCTGCAATTCTATCTTCTTTTTTCTCAGCTTTACTGATTCCTTTTTTTCTTAACCAATCAACAGCTTCTTCTAAATTGCCATTAGTAGCCTCTAAAGCTTTCTTACAATCTAGCATTCCTGCTCCAGTTTTTTCTCTTAATTCTTTTACATCGCTTGCACTAAACATAATTTTCCTCCTTTATGATGAAAAAAGGTAATCTAAGACTACCTTTTATTGAATTGCATCAATTAATTCTTGCTTTTTCATGGTAGAATATCCTTCTACACCTTTACTCTTAGCAATTTCTCTTAATTCTGCAACAGTCATTTTGCTATGATCGGTAGTATGATTTTCTTCTTGTTTATTTTCTATTACTTGCTCTTGAATCTCTTCTTTTTCTTCAACGTTTCCATCTTTTCTAGGTTTCTTCTTTTCATCTTCGCTAACAAAATCTAATACTTCGCATCCATTAACTTCAGCAATGGCATTTGCTAATACGTTGATTATTAATTTAACAGCACGAACAGCATCATCGTTACCTGGAATTACATAATCTACCATATCTGGATCACAGTTCGTATCAACGATTCCAAATACTGGAATATTTAAAATACGTGCTTCTTTAATCGCAATTTCTTCTTTACGTGGATCAACGATAATCATAGCATTTGGCATTTTCTTCATTTCACGAATTCCGCCTAAATTTTTTACTAATTTTTCGTATTCCTTTTTAATTTGAATAACTTCTTTTTTAGGAAGTAAATCAAATGTTCCATTTTGTTCCATTGCTTCGATCTCTTCGATACGTTTAATTCTAGAACGAATAGTTTTGAAGTTTGTTAGTGTTCCTCCTAGCCAACGCTCATTAACATAGTACATATTAGTACGCTTTGCTGCTTCCTCTGCTGCTTCTTGTGCTTGTTTTTTTGTTCCTACAAATAAGAAACTTCCGCCTTCTTCTGCAATTTTCTTCATTGCTTCATAAGCTTCTTCGATTTTCTTTACTGTTTTTTGTAAATCGATAATATAAATATCATCACGAGTAGTGAAGATGTACTCTTTCATTTTTGGATTCCATCTTCTTTTTTGATGTCCAAAGTGAACACCTGCTTCTAATAAATAATTCATTGATACAACTGACATAATTTTCTTTTCCTTTCGTTTTACTTCTATTAACTTCCAAAAAACACCACCGTATTCGGCACTCGGTATTTCAATTCATTAATATGATTATTTTTCTAATGCGTCAATTAATTCTTGTTTTTTCATCGTAGAATATCCTTCTACACCTTTATTTTTCGCAGTTTCTCTTAATTCTGCAACAGTCATTTTGCTATAATCAGTAACCTTCTTTTCTACTTTTTTCACATCTTTTTTAGTAGTTTCATTCTTTTCTACTACTTTTACAGTTTCTTTTTCTTTTTTCTCTTTAACGGTAGTAGTCTTAGTTACTTTTCCTTCTTTTCCATCGCGAGCAATTTTGACTAATTCACTAAATGTTTTAGGATCACTAATTGCAATCTCACTTAACATTTTACGATTGATTTCTACTCCTGCTTTATTTAGTCCTTCAATAAAGCGTGAATAACTAATTTCATTTTCACGACATGCCGCATTAATTCTTGTAATCCATAACTTACGGAAATCTCTTTTTCTTTGTTTACGATCACGGAATGCATATTGTCCTGAATGCATTAATTGTTCTTTTGCACTTTTATATAATCTATGTTTACTTCCAAAGTAACCTTTTGCTTGCTTCAATACTTTTTTATGACGCGCTTTTGTAACAGCGCCATTTTTCACTCTTGCCATATTAACTCCTCCTTCTGGTTTAAGTAATTATTTTACAATAATATTTTTTAAACGGTTGTAATCTGCTTTAGAAAGATTTGCACCTTTTCTTTTTTTACGATTACTTGCTGCGTTTTTCTTTCCCATATTATGTCTACTACCAGGACGTCCTGTTGTGATAGTTCCACTTTTTCTAACTTTGAATACTTTTTTTGTTCCTTTATGTGTCTTTAATTTAGGCATACTTCTTCCTCCCTTATTCCTTATCTTTTTTCGGTGCTAGTAACATCGTCATCGTGCGTCCTTCTAATTTCGCAGGTTGTTCGATATCGGCGATATCAACAAGACGTACATAGAATTTATCAATTACTTCTTGTCCTAATTCAGGATGTGCCATTTGACGACCTTTGAATCGAATTGATAATTTAATTTTATCTCCTTTTTCAAGGTACTTAATTACATTGCGTAACTTAGTTTCAAAATCTCCTACGTCAATTACTGGTGATAAACGGAATTCTTTTAATTCTGCCGTATTAGCACGTTGCTTCTTTAAGGCATCTTTTTCCCGTTTCTTTTTTTCGTAACGGAATTTATTATAATCCATTACTTTACAAACTGGTGGCTTTCCATTTGGATTCATTAAAACTAAATCAAGTCCCGCATAAGTTGCTAATGTCAATGCATCTTGTATGTTTTTTACCCCAACTTGTTCACCATTAGGTCCGATGACAAGCACTTCCCTCGCACGAATTTGTTCGTTGATTAACATGTTGTTTCTATTGTTAGCGATAATTACACCTCCATTAAATATAAAAAAGTGAATACGCGAAACGTATCCACATCAAACGATTCTTGATTAATTTTATCAAGAAGGCTTGCTACCCAACGCTACTTGCATTCAGGTGGATGAGATACATCGCTTTCCTTTTTTTCATTTATATGACCAATTATAGTGATTTATTCTCTATTTGTCAAGAATTTTTTCAAAAACTTTTATGAGCTAGTAACAGCAATATTACCAGCACTATGTGTTATTGTTCCTATTACAAAAGTAGCAGCAGTATTTGCTCTTGCCAATTAAAACTTCTACCCGTTTTATTAATAATTTTTCCTAAATTAGGATTAGAAAAGCTCCCTCCCCCCCTAGTTAATCTAAGGTTAACTAAGATAGGGATCAAAAGATAAAAACCATTACTAACTCGATTCATTTTTTACACCTACCTTTATATTACTATAATAAAAGTATGCACCAACAAAAGTCACCTCGACAATACTAAAATAGTATAAAATTTTACTTTTAGCTAACCATTAATATAGGAGTATTCATTATTCACTGCATTTGTTTTTTCATACATTATACTAGAGAATGAAATTTATCATGTTTGAATCATTCTCAAAAGGGTACCTTATTTTACAAATTTACTTTTCCAAACAAGTTTTAATTTATGTTTAGTATTCATCCAAACAAAATAATTTTCCCTCCCACAACGAAAAAATCTAAGCCATATGGTTTAGATTTTTATTTTTATTCATCGCTTGATTCGTCTTGTTCTTCCAATTTTACTAACACTTCACGAGGTTTACTTCCGTTCGCTGGCCCAATAATTCCTCGTTCTTCTAGTAAATCAATCACTCTTGCAGCTCGATTATATCCTAGGCGAAATCTTCGTTGTAGAAGAGATGCCGATGCTTTTCCAGTTTGAATAACAAACTCAGCAATCTCATTATATAATGGGTCATCATATTCTTCTTCTTGATTTTCATCTTCCCTTTGACTAGCACTTTTACTACTATCAGCAACAGCTAAATTCATCATATTCTCATCATACTGTGCAATTTGTTGAGCTACTGTATAATCGATAATCTTTTTAATCTCATCATCAGAGATAAATGCTCCTTGAATACGCGTTGGACTAGTATCCCCCATTGGGAAGAACAACATATCTCCCTTTCCAAGAAGTTTTTCTGCTCCTGTCATATCCAAAATAGTACGAGAGTCAATACTATTACTAACAGCAAATGATATACGCGATGGTATATTTGCTTTAATTAATCCCGTAATAACGTCAGTTGAAGGTCGTTGTGTGGCAATAATTAAATGAATTCCTGCTGCACGTGCCATTTGGGTAATTCTCATAATGGAGTCTTCTACTTCTTTACTAGCAACTAACATCAAGTCAGCAAGTTCATCAACAATGACTACGATATACGGCATTTTTCTTAATTTTTCATCATCTGGCAAGGTTTGATTTCGCTGTTCAATGTATTCGTTATATCCTTTAATATTTTTCGTTTTACTATCACTAAACACATCATACCGTCGTTCCATTTCTGATACTATCTTAGCTAGGGCAACGCTTGCTTTCTTAGGATCTGTTACCACAGGACACAATAGATGTGGTGTTCCATTATATACACTTAATTCAACTTTCTTGGGATCAACTAAGACTAAACGCACTTCATCAGGTTTTGTTCTCATTAAAATCGAACAAATAATACCGTTAATACAAACAGATTTACCACTACCTGTTGTACCTGCTACTAAAAGGTGCGGTGTCTTATCAATTTCACACCATTTTACATCACCGTTAATATCTTTTCCTAAAGGGGCTAGAAGCTTACTGTCTTTTTTCTCTTTAGGGACACCTTCCAATACTTCACGGAAAGAAACAGATGTCATATAATCATTAGCTAACTCAATTCCAACCGTTTTCTTACCTGGAATTGGAGCCTCAATACGCACATCCTTCTTCGCTAAAGCTAGGGCAATTTCACGATAAATACCAAGTAACCTACTAACTTTAGTACCTGATTGTAACTCTAACTCATATTGAGTAACCGTAGGTCCAACATGAACTTCAACTACTTTTCCAATAACGCCAAAGTCTGATAAAACTTGTTCTAGTACAACAATATTATGTTCAATTCCTACTTGATTAGGATTTTTAGCGCTTTTCTTTGGTGCGGCTAACAAAGTAATCGGTGGTAAAATATAATTTTTTTCTCTTACGATCAAATGATTTTCATTACTGTTATCTTGTTTGATTTGAAGTGGTTCTTCTTTGTCTTCTTTCTCATCAGGTGTTACATCTTCACGAACAACTAGAGCTTCTTTATGAGGCTCTAAATCTTTTAAGCTAGAAATAACAATTCGTTTATCTTCTTTTTCTTCTTCCTTCTTTTGTTCTTTATCGTCTAAGTCTACACCACTAATAATAACTTTCTTTCGATCTTCCTTACTTTTTTCCTTTTTCTCATGATGTTTTGGTAATAACTCTTTACTTTTACTCCAAGTGTTTTTAATCAAATCAACAATTGAAAATCCTGTAAATAAAGTTAGTCCAATGATAAGTAATGCCCATCTCATAATGACCATACCTTGATAATCAAAAAGTTTTGTAAATAAGACGCCAAAAGCACAACCTAAAATTCCACCACCGGCGAGTTCAAAATTTACCGTTTGAACATGTTGAAAGGCTCCAGTTAATTCTTGAATAGTATCTTGAAATATTTTAGAAATATCATCTAGATGTTGCGATATATAACTATCATGTGCCCATATTAATAAAGCAATCACAAAAATATATAATCCAATTAGTTTAGTTGAAAAGAAATTCGGCCATTCTCTTTTTAAAAGAAGATAGAAACCAACAACAAAAAAGGCGACTAATAACACACCATAATATGTACCTACTAAAAAGATACAAAAAGAGCTAATTATCTCTCCCACTGGACCGTATTTTCCAATACCAAGGATTGCACTAAGCATTAAAATAACCCCAATTAACTCTGCTGTATACTTAAATTCCTTTTTTGGTTCTTCTTTTCTTTTTTTCTTTTTTGCCATACCTTTACCTCACCTTCAAGAACAGAATCTATACAATACAAATTATATCATAGAAACAAATTATTGTGCATAATAATTATAGAATTTGAAAAGATTTTACTAATTAAAAAGAACAAGACAATGCTTATTCTATTTATGAAGATGATATTACTACGCTCCCAACACTTCCAGTTACAAATGGTGTTCCTGTAGTTCCTCTAATAATATCATTCCAATCAAAACTTCTTCCTGTTTTATTAATAATCTTTTCTAAATTTGGATTTGAAGAAGAGTACTTATATAATGCCATTTGCCCAATCGTTGTTACACTACTAGGAATAACTATGCTAGTTAATTGATTATCAAGAAATGCCCCTTGCCCAATCGTTGTTACACTACTAGGAATAACTATACTAGTTAATTGATTTCTAGAAAATGCAGAATTTCCTATTAATGTTACACTATTTGGTATTGTTACGCTTGTTAATTGATTATTAGAAAATGCATAATCTCCAATTGTCGTTACATTATTTGGTATTTCTACGCTTGTTAATTGATTAGTAGAAAATGCAAAATTTTTTATTGATGTTACACTATCAGGTATTGTTACACTTGTTAATTGATTATGAGAAAATGCCAAACCTCCTATTGTTGTTACACTATCAGGTATTGTTACACTTGTTAATTGATTATAATAAAATGCAGAATTTCCTATTGTTGTTACACTATCAGGAATTGTTACGCTTGTTAATTGACTATAAGAAAATGCAGAATCTCCTATTGTTGTTACACTATTAGGGATAGATAAAGAGACAAGACTATTTTCATAAAATGCATAATCTCCAATACTTGTTATCGTATTTGGAAGAACTACACTAGTCAAACGAGTAGTTCTATTAGCAAAGACATTATCGCCAATTGTTGTTACTTTTACTCCATCAATAGTGTATGGAATTACTACGTCACTACTACATTCATCACTATATCCAGTAATTGTTCCTGTTGTTTTTTCAAAGGTAAAACATGCTTCATCTGTAAAGTTTTCACTAGATACTTGTTTTGCATACACATTTACTTTTACTCCATACTTTCTTGATTCACCGTTTGGAATTTCTGCACTTTCATCTACCCACATACGTAATCGATAGTTATGAATTGTTGTTCCTTCTTCCATAAAAATTCCTGAATCTAAAATCATTGAGCCTATTGGAGAACCTACTTCACTTTGACTTTACATTGCCAAAAAATTACTAGGAGCCATTACTTGTTGATAAGTTGTATCAGGATCTACTGCTCTTTCTAAATAAAGTTTTACTTCGTTATCTTCTAAAGGGGTTACATCGCTAATTGGCAGTTTTACTGCACTTACTTCGTAAGTTATAACATTACTTTTTCCAAGAGTTGCTTGGACTGTAAAATCAAATACATTGTTTTCACCTACTAAAACTTTTCCTTTTTCATCAGAAATCGGATACGCTTCATTTAACATAATTCCTGTTTTTCCTTCGGTGTATGTTAACACGATGGTTGACGTTTCTAGAGTATTTTCAACAGTTCCCTCTTTTGTAAAGGTAAATGCTGCAAAAGTGACTCCTATTGTTATTATTACTAAGAGAAAAAGCATTACTATAGATACAATTATTTTCTTTTTATTTTTCATTATCTTAAACTCCTATTATTTTTTAGTATACCCTTATTTTTTCCTAAATACTTAATTGTTAACTAAAACATAATTTTTTACCACAAAAAGGAATAGAGACACTTCCTATTCCCTTTGTTTTCCAAATAATTTTACTTTAAAAGCTACCCCCCCCCCTAGTTAATCTAGGGTTAACTAGATAATGTAGACGCATATCTTTTCCTA
This sequence comes from uncultured Mycoplasmatota bacterium, assembly GCA_948466735.1. Taxonomy (GTDB): domain Bacteria; phylum Bacillota_I; class Bacilli_A; order RF39; family UBA660; genus CASRZP01. Next base: position 35,764 of record CAOKBR010000003.1, read on the forward strand.
TCACATTTACCATTTTCTACACCTCTACTTTATGTTCATTCTATCATAAAAATATTTTTTTAACAATAATTAAATAAACCCTTTGTTAAACTTTTCTATTAAATGTAAGTTAAATTTGAAAGCGCACAATTGAAGGAGGAATATTATCATGGCAAATTATTATCATCCATCATATGAAGATAGAAAAAGTAGTATTGAATGTAATCATAAAACTGGAGAATACATTTCTCATGTATTTTTCTGTGATCCTTCTGCTTCTTGGCAAAAAGGAAGTATCGAAAAAAATCATGAATTTATTAGATATGTTCTATCTAAAAAAACTACATTTAAAGATTTAACTCAAAATGATTGTAATATTGCTGCAAATAATATTAAATGTCCATGAGAGAATCACTTAATAGTAATTGTCATTTAAAGCAATGTTATTTCTATGTAATGAAAAGATATTAATTTCATTAAACATGTATTATATTGAACCTGATGAAGTTGTATTAAACAATAGTTTATTAAAAAAAAAAGATATTTATAATCTCTACTTATAAATATCAACCTGACAAATAAATTGCCGCATATTACATATATAACAGAATTGTGCACTTTACTTTTTACCTAACATCTTAATTTTACCAATTCATTAATTCGTAATTACCACATCTCCAACAAAACCAGTAACAAACATAGTCCCTTTAGTTCCGTTAATAATATAATTCCAGTCAAAGCTTCTTCCCGTTTTATTAATAATTTGCGTTAAATTATAGTTCAATTTAAAAACGCTATCATGAATTTCCAATACATTACTTGGAATAGTCACTATGATAAAATCATTTAATCTAAACGCTTCTGTTTTTATTTTGGTAACACTTTCTGGAATAAATATACTAGTTAAATGATTTCCATTAAAAGCCAAAGACTCTATAGTTTCGACAAAATCTGGAATAACCACATTTTCTCTTTTCGCACCTCCATAACTTAATAATTTAGTATAATCAATATTTGCATCATCACTTCGCCGATAAAAGAAGGCTTGCTCATCTGGTAGCTGATTATCGTTAAATGCTCCTAGCCCAATAGTTTCAATACCATTAGGAAGAGTTACATTTCTTAACTGATTAGAAAGAAAAGCGAATCTTCCTATAACTTTTATATTTTGTGGAAAAACTATTTCCGTTAACTTATTGTTATAAAACGCACTTTCTCCGATTTCTTTTATATTACTTGAAAAAGTAACACTAGTTAATTTCTTATTCAAAAAAGCTTTATCACCCATTTTAGTAACCTGTACTCCATCAATAGTGTATGGAATCACTACATCTTTTGGACAATTGTCATCATAATCAGTAATGGTTCCTGTAGATGAGTCAAATGTAAAACAAGACTCGTCTGTAAAGTTTTCACTTGATACTTGTTTCGCATACACATTCACTTTTACTCCATACTTTCTTGATTCACCGTTTGAAATTTCTGCACTTTCATCTACCCACATACGTAAACGATAATTATGAATCGTTGTACCTTTGGTATAAAATGCCCCCCGAATCTAAAATCATTGACCCTACTGGTGAACCTACTTCACTTTGACTTTCAATTACTTGGTGCTAAAACTTGTTGATAAGCGGTATCAGGATCTACTGCTTTTTCTAAATAAAGTTTAACCTCATTATCTAAAAGTGATGTTACATCAGCAATTGGTATCTTAACTGCACTTACTTCATACGAAATTACTGTTGATGTTCCTAGAGTTGCTTGCACCGTAAAATCAAAAATGTTGTTTTATAAAACTAAAACTTTACCCTTATCATCACTCATTGGATACACTTCACTTAAAGTAATTCCTGTTTTACCTTCCGTATAGGTTAACATGATGGTTGATGTTTCCAAAGTATTTTCAACTGTTCCTTCTTTCGTAAAAGTAAATACGGCAAAAGTTACTCCAATTGTTACTATCACCAATAAAAGTAACATCGCCAAAGGAAATATTATTTTCTTCTTCATTTTTATTTACCCTATTATCTTTATCTATACTTATTAGTGCACCATAAATTTCTAAAAATTAGAGAAAAATTTACCATTAAAAACAAAAAACGCAATAATTATGCGTCTATGTCTGTTGTTAAAAACATGCTATCACCGAAAGAGAAGAATCGATATTTCTCATCTACTGCAATACGATAAGCATTTAAGATAATCTCACGAGTAGCAAAAGCACTCACTAACATCACTAAAGTCGATTTTGGTAAATGAAAATTTGTAATTAACCCATCGATGGCTAAAAATTGATACCCTGGATAAATGAAAATATTAGTAAACCCAAAACATTCTTGGAATTTGCCGTATTTTTGCATGATGGACTCTAGTGTTCTAGTAGATGTTGTTCCCACACTAATAATTCGTTGATGATTTTTCTTAGCATCATTTAAAATATCAGCAGTAACTTTACTCATTTGATAATATTCACTATGCATTTCATGGTTTTCAATTTTCTCTACTTTAACAGGACGAAATGTACCTAATCCAACATGAAGCGTAACTGTACAAATCGTTACCCCCTTTTTCTTAATCTCATCAAGTAACTCTTTAGTAAAATGTAGTCCTGCAGTAGGTGCTGCTGCACTTCCTTGTTCTTTGGCATACACTGTTTGATAACGATTTTGATTTTCTAATTGTTCATGAATATAAGGTGGTAGCGGCATCGTTCCTAACTTATCTAAAATTTCATAAAAGATTCCTTGATAAGAAAATACAAACTCCCTTATTCCTTCCTCACCGATGGAAGTACACTTTGCCGTTAATAATCCTCCACCAAAGGAAATGATAGTTCCTAGTTTTACTCTTCTAGCTGGTTTTACTAAAGCTTCCCAAGTATCTTTTTCTATATTTTTTAAAAGTAATACTTCAATTGCTGCTTTAGTATCTAGTTTTTCTCCTAAAAGTCTAGCAGGTAATACCTTAGTATCATTTAAAACTAGGACATCTCCATTATGTAAATAAGATAAAATATCAGTAAACTTTTGATGTTTAATAGCACCTGTTTTTCTATCAACAACCATTAATCTCGATGAATCACGTTTTTTTAAAGGAACTTGGGCAATTAACTCTTCTTTTAGTTCATAATCAAAATCTTTTACTTCCATTTAAAACTCCCAAAGGTTTAGTCCTATTTCATCATCAAACCTACGATTTATTTCTACATCCACTGCATCAATTATGATTTCACCTGTTGCCGATATTATTGCTTTATTCAAGTGACCCCCGAATAATTGACCATTAATGTTTCCAACAGTAATATGTAAATGAAGATAAACTTGTTCTTCTTTTCTTGAAATGTTTCCTATTAACGAGGTAATTTCTAAAGACTCATTTAACTGATTCATGTGATACTTTTTCTCTTTTGTATCAAATAAACCAAATTCTATTCTTTCTACTGCCCCAATTCCTGTAATGCTACCAGCCTTAATATCATTTTGCTTACAAAAATTGCTAATAGATTCTATAATTTCCTCGCCCTTTTCTAATCTTAAAAAGTAACGATTATCTTTTTTCTTCCACTCCATAAAACATTCCCCCTTATTGTTTTACATTGCTAAAGCGTGTTCTGTATCTTTTGATAAAATATCTTCCTTATTTCGTAATCTTCCCATACGAATCGGTGGTACAAGATTACGAATTAAATCAGCATAAGGATTTGCCATAAACTCTTCCTGTAATTCAAAAAACCTTGTAATTGGATCCATTGTTCGTGAATGAGTTTTCATATCATTCACTAAATAATGCAGTAATAAAAATTGTTTATCCTCTTCATTTGGGGCTTTAGAAACCGCTAAAGATAGTGTAGCGTTATTAGCAGCAAACTTTCCCTGTTCTTCTAGATCTTCGCATGATGCAATATAATCGCCTAATAAAAATAAGTTTTCGTTTTTAAATTTCGCTAAACTATTTTGGTTAATCTTAGCAACATGGACAATACCTCCAATCATGAGTAACTTCCATAAATCACTAAGTTCAGAATGTTTTTCTAATTGCTGTTTTAAATATAAAATACTCTGTTGTGATGTCGTTGATAGTTTTTCAATTTCATAAATATTTCGAATCAGTGTTAACTGCGTTGGACTTTTTACATAATCCACATTTTCAATAATTGCATCTTTTAACTCTTTAATTAACTGTTCAATACTTGAATACATTGTTTTTCCGTTTTCCATTACTTATAGCTCCTAACTAAATATTGTATCCTGATATGAGATATGCAAGTGGGCATATGCTCTTGGTGTGACCATTCGGCCACGGGAAGTTCGCTTAAGTAAACCAATTTGTAAAAGATATGGTTCATACACATCTAAAATAGTTGTTACTTCCTCTCCAATAGAGCTTGCGATCGCTTCCACTCCAACTGGACCCCCATTAAATTTTTCGATAATTGCTTTTAGTAATTGATAGTCTGTCTCATCAAGTCCTAAGGCATCTACTTTTAGTCGGTTTAAGGCGTTTACTGTAATTGTAAGATCCATTACTCCATCTCCTTCGACTAAAGCAAAGTCCCGAACTCGTTTGAATAATCGATTAGCTATTCGTGGTGTTCCTCTACTCCTACTAGCTAGTTCCTTGGCTGCTTCATCAACAATTGTAATATCCATAACTTTCGCTGTTCGTTTTACAATTTCTGTTAACTCTTCTACGGTGTAATATTGTAATTTTGCAATAATTCCAAAACGATCTCTTAATGGTGCTGATAAATCACCCGCTCTAGTGGTAGCTCCTACTAAGGTAAACGGTGGTAAATCAATCTTAATATTTCTTGTATTAGAATCGTTTCCAATGATAATTTCTAAGGTAAAGTCTTCCATCGCTGGATATAATACTTCTTCAACAAATCTAGGAATTCTATGTATCTCATCAATAAATAACACATCTCCTGGTTCTAGTGTTGATAGTATCGCAGCAAGATCTCCTGTTTTTTCAATAGCTGGGCCTGAAGCGGTTTTAATGTTAGTGTTTAGTTCATTGGCAATAATGTGAGCTAGGGTTGTCTTACCTAATCCTGGAGGGCCATAAAGTAATACATGATCTAGTGATTCATCCCGCATTTTTGCTGCTTCAATAAAAATCCTAATGTTTTCTTTAACGTCCTCTTGACCTATATACTCACCTAAAGATAATGGACGAATGCTATCACTAATTTGATCTTCTACTAGTTCTTCACTACTTACAATTCTCTCGTCCATTTCTCTTCACCTTTTTCTATCCGCTACTTTAGTAATAATTTTAATGCCTCTTTGATTTGTTCTTCAATACTTAGTTCTTTGTTTACTCTAGGCAAAATTTGTTTGAAATCTTTTTCTTTGTAACCTAAGCCTAGTAAGACTTCTGTTAATTCTAAATAAGAACTTGTAGTACTTGTAATGGTAATATCTAGTTTTCCTTTTAAATCAAGAATCATTTGTTTTGCTAGTTTATCTCCAATTTTAGGAAACTTTCTTAGGTAAAGTAAATTTTCTCTTTCAATAGCATCAGCAATTCCTTCGATGCTTCCTGTTGCTAAAATTGGTAAAGTCATTTTAGGCCCTAGACCTTTTACGCTAATAAGTTTTAAAAACAATTCTTTTTCTTCTATGGTTTTAAATCCAAAAAGATTATGTTCATCTTCTCTAATTTGTTGATAAAGATAAACTTTATATACCTCGTTTTCAATAAAGGCATATGGATTTGGGGTATTTACGATGTAACCTATGTCATTTACTTCTAGTGTTATGGAATTTGAAGTAATATTGGTTACCTTTCCAATCATATAATCATACATTTTCTACACTTCCTCATGTTAACAGTTCTTATTATACTACAAAATGAGACAAAATTCCAGCTAAATTTAGCACGTTTTTTTAAAAGCCTTGCTATATAAAGAAAAAAATATGAAAATATTTTTTTTAAATGAAAAAACAAAGTGGCAAAAAGTGTCAAGAAAAAAGTACTAAGTTTAATTTATAGCACTTACGTTTATCAGAAAAATTTTATTTATTAATCATCACTACTGCTCTACCTCCTATTTTTGTGTTTCCTGTATGATAAGTGCTCATTACCCCGTAACCACGTATGCCCCAAGCATGAGTAGAAACATTTGAATTTGCATTCATTGTCAAGTATCCGTTGTTATCTTCATTCTCTCCTGCTTCATCTACTGTTCCCCCATTAGAAGTAGAATTTATTAAATAATTATACATCCATACTGGACAGGTTCCATTAGTTACACCGTTATCATACGCTAAACACCCTAAATTATGTGCTTCTTGTACACTAATCATTCTAGACTTTGCAGTACTACTTTCTAAAGTATATGTATTAACTGCACAGGTAAATTTATTTGTTGTTAAATCATAACTACATCCAGTAAAAGCATTATCTTTAAAGATAGTAGTTCCCATAGTATAGGTTTGATCAAGTACATTACTCCATCCACTAGTCGCATTTTCTAAGGCTTCTAATACTGTTAACGGTCCTTTCGTGTTATCATTAGCATCAGCATACCACGCAGTAGAATATACTGTATTTTCTCGTTGTTGTAGCATTAAGGTATCCCCATTATCGCTTATTACGTGAAAATATTTCTCTTCACTATCGTTTACTTGATATTTTATGATGGTACCTTCTCGATAAGTCGCCTGTGGTGCTAAACTTTGACAGGTCTCTTCTTCTCCTGTTACACAAAAGGTGGATGATTCCCTATTTTGATTATATTGGTAAATTGCTAAAATATTAGGATTACTTTCAGGTTCAGTAACTGGTGTTGCTACTACATCTTGTTTAGCATACACATTTATTTTTACTCCATATTTTCTAGTCTCACCACTTGGAATCAACGTACTTTCATTTATCCACATTCTTAAACGATAATGATATATGGTAGCACCTGTATTGGTAATATTTCCAAAGTCTAATACCATTGACCCTATAGGAGAGCCTATTTCACTTACCGCGATACTTGGTATAAACGCTTTTGGTGCCATCACTTCTTTATAAGTAGTATCTGGGTCAATTACTTTTTCTAAATAAAGTTTTACCTCATTATCTTCTAGTGGTGTTACATCATTTATTGGTAATTTTATAGCAGTTACTTCGTAGCCAATGGGTACACTTCTAGATAAATTTGCTTGAATGGTAAAATCAAATACTTGGTTAGTTCCCATCAATGCTTTTCCTACTTCATCAGAAATGGGATACGCTTCTTCTAAAGTAATTCCTGTTTTTCCTTAAATTGAGAACATATATTTGAATAAATACTAGCTTATTACTTAGCAAGGTTCCCTCATCACTTTGAACAAAGTAGTAATCAACTATTTTTTCATTTCCAACAAAGACAAAATTATTAAGATTAAACTGGATTACCGAAGTATAATCATACCCTTTTCCTGTTTCCAACTTTTTTGCATATAACCTATGAGCGTATTCCATGTTTCGTTCCATTACTTCTAAATCATCATTACAATTTACTTCAAGATTTAACATGTTTCCATCAATTATCGCTACATAATCACTTCTCTCTCCTTTCGTCTTTTCTCTTTCTTTATCGAGTTCATTCTTAGCAAGTTTTAAATTCTTTAGCAAGTACTCATTAATAAGAGAAAAATTTACAAGAATACTTTATGCGATTCTCATTAGAAAACATACATTTTAACATACTATTCAGAGGAGTGATACTTTCATTCCTTTCGTTCTTCTTGGTAATTTGACTTTATTTTTAGGACTTACCTTATTATCATATAAGAATTTTTTATTGATATTTTTGATTGGTACCATTACTCGATACGCCTCCTTTTAAAAAAATAATATGGCTATCATAGCAAACTTCACTTTCCTTGTAAAATCGTACTTTTACCAAATTTTCCATAAAAAAAGCACCAATTTATTTTTTCCCTAGAAGCTTTTTTTTAATTGATGTTTTTCTCTTCTTAAAAAAGGGATTTCTTATCTTTTTAAAATTTTTAAGATAAAATGTATAAAGAAAAAGTAGCATATCATCTACGCTACTTCATTTTATTATTCACTAACAGGATAAACGCTAGCTTGCTTTTTTTCTCTTCCTAAACGTTCATATTTTACAATACCATCAATTGTCGTATAAAGAGTATCATCACTACCTTTACGAACATTTACTCCAGGATGAATTTTTGTTCCTCGTTGACGATATAAAATGCTTCCTGAGGTAACATATTCGCCATCGCTTGCTTTTGCACCTAAACGACGTCCTGCTGAATCACGTCCATTAGAAGTTGATCCTTGTCCTTTGTGGTGTGCAAAAAGTTGAATATCTAATGCTAATAAAAACTTATTCATGGAAATTCCCTCCTTACTTTATTTCTACATTTTTTGGATAATCATGGCTTAATTGAGTTAGTAAATCTAACATATTTAAAATGAATTGATCTAAAACATCATCTTCATGATGAATAGATAGAATTAATCCATCTTTCTTTTGCTCAACAGATAAATATTGATTGTTCACTCGGTAAATTCCATTCACCGTAGTAATTACAATTGCACTAACAGCACTACAAACAATATCTTTTCCATAATCCTCATACATCGCATGCCCTAAAATAGACACACTAGTTACCCGATTATCCTCGCTTTTTACTTTAACACAAATCATAATTAACCAATCTTCGTAATTTCTACTTTAGTATATGGTTGTCTATGACCTTGCTTTAAACGGTTGCTCTTTGATTTTTGCTTATACTTGTAAATCGTAATTTTCTTACTTTTACCTTGCTTTTGAACAACACCAGTCACTGTAACATTTGCTAAATAAGGGTTACCCACTTTTCCATCTAACATTAATACCTCGTCAAATGTTACCGTTGCGCCTTGTTCAGCATCTAATTTTTCCACAAAAATTACAGAACCTTCGCTAACGATATATTGTTTTCCACCCGTTTTAATAACAGCCTTCATTCTCATTACCTCCTTATTCATTTCTTAAGACTCGCTCTAAAGGTACAATTTCTTGTTTTCAACCTTTTCAATGCGGTTTGAGCATGAAGCTACAAACATCTAAGATTCTAACATATTATTAAAATTTAGTAAAGCCCTTTTTTTACACTTCTTGAATGACACTAATAATCATTGGTTTACACTCGGTTTCTTTATAAAAGAACTTACCTAGTTTTTCTCTAACATCCGTTTTGATCTTTGCATAATCCACACGTTTTTCTCCTTGGGATGTACTTTCCATAACAATTTCTAAAGCGATTTTCTTAGTCTCTTCTAGTAAGTCTTGACTTTCTTTAACAAAGACAAAACCTCTAGTTAACACTTCAGGACCAGCTAAAATGGCCTTTGTACTTCTATCAATCGTACAACTGATAATCACAATTCCACTTTCACCAAGCATCTCTCTATCTTTTAAGACTAACTCGCCAATATCCCCTTGTGTTTTTCCATCAATTAAAATTTCATCTACTGAAACTTTCTCGATACTCTTACTTAATTTTCCATCTACAAATGTTACCACGTCACCATTTTGTTTTAACAAAATATGATTAGGTCGAATTCCTAACCCTTCCGCAATCGTCGCATTTTGATATTGATGACGGTACTCGCCTTTAACAGGAAAATAATACCTTGGTTGAATTAAATCAATCATTAACATCAAATCTTCTCTTGATGCGTGGTGAAGCAAATGTTTTTTACTAGATAAACTAATCGCATTCACTCCCATTTTGGCAATATCATCCATTACTAAAGCTAAACGCTTTTCAATTCCTTCATACGCTGGTTCTGTAATAAAAATAGTATCCGTGTCTTTTAATTTTATGTATTTATCAAACCCTTTAATTATCTTTTCTAAATTAGCAAAAGGTTTTTCCTTCTCATCAGAAATTAATACAACAACATCGCGATCATTTAAATTTGACAAATCCCCTAATTGATTTTTATTTAATGTTAAATACCCTAAATTAATGGCCATATTGATGGTCTCTTGTAAAAATTTTCCCATAATAACTACTTTTCGATGGGTTTTTCCAATTTCATTAAAAATTTCTTGTACACGGTAAATATGTGATGGGAAAACAGTTGCAATAATACGATGCTCATTTTTTAATAGCACCTCACGAATAAAGCCACCTACTCGATTATTTGGACTCGTATGTCCTTCTTTTTCAGCATACATTGATTCAGATAATAAACATAATACTCCTTGTTTGCCCACATAAGCAAGCTTTCCAATATCCGTTTTATAATTGCCCATCATGGTTGAATCAAATACAAAATCTCCTGTGTAAACAATTGCTCCATCTTTTGTATATAACACATAACATACACTATCAGGAATCGAATGCGTTACACTAATAGGAAAAATCGCTAAAGAACCAAATTCCAATTTTGAATGAGGACGAATTTCTTTTAACTTATACTTTTCTAGTAAAGATGGTTCAATATCCCTTTTTAACATTTCCATGGTAAATTTTGTTCCATACACCTTAATATCAGGAATTTCTTTTAAAATATCAGGAACTGCTCCCATATTTCCATCATGCCCATGCGTTAGGAAAATCCCCTCAATTTGTTTCTTATTTTCAATTAAATAATCAAAATTTGGAATAATATAATCTACCCCTAAAGCTCGATTATTATCATATTTTAATCCCGCATCAAACACAAAAATTTGCTTATCTACTTCGATGACATACATATTCTTGCCAACTTCATTTAGTCCCCCTAGACTAAAAATTTTAATTTTACTCATAAATACTCCTTTCAATTTCTATTCGTTAGTGGCGATTATTATAACAGATTTTTAAAGAAATGACAACTACCGATTCACCTTTTGGCTAAAATACTAAGGGCACTCTTCGCTGCTTCTTGTTCTGCTTCTTTCTTACTACAACCAACTCCCTTACCATAGACGATATCATCAATTTTGACTTCGATAGTAAATCTTCGATCATGTGCTGGACCTTCTTCTTTTACTAAATGATACACTAAACTTTTTTGTTCCGTTTGCACAAATTCTTGTAATGCTGATTTATAATCACTAAAAAACGTTATTGTAGGGTCTATAATATAAGGAACAATAATTGCTAATAATACTCTTCTTGCTGTTGCATATCCTAAATCGATATAAATCGCTCCAGTCATTGCTTCAAAAATATCAGCAGTAATTGCTCGCTTATATTTACCACCATCTTCCTCTTCTCCATGTCCTACTTTAATATAGCGATGTAATTGTAAATCTTTAGCATACTCTGCTAAGGCATTTTCACAAACATAACTTGCTCTAACCTTAGTCATATATCCTTCTTCTTGATCAAAATTTGAATACAAATAATCTGCTACTACTAAATCTAATACCGCATCTCCTAAAAACTCTAAACGCTCATAATCAGCCTTTAAATTATGTTCATTCACATAAGAAGAATGACAAAACGCTCTTTCATACAATTTTTTATCTTTAGGCTTTATTCCTAATTTGTTAAATAATTCTTCCATATTTTTTGTCAAGATAAAACTCGACTCACCTTCCTTTCTTCAATCACATGATCACCTTGCATCATTATAACATACCTAACTTTTCTTGTAAATTCTATTCATTTTGTTTAGATAATCTTTATGAATGATAAAAATAGCAAAAGCGTTTACTACTTTCCTATAGTTGAATTTTTTCCTTATATAGTGTACAATATTATACAGATTTTAAATTAGAAAGGTGAACATTTAAAGATGAAGAAAATAAAATTATATCTATTTTTATCGATTTTCTTGATGCTATTAACCACAGGATGTAAGATGGATAACATGGAAAATATTGAAATTATTACTACAAGTTATCCGATTGAATACATTACAACTAGATTATATGGTGATCATGCAATAATTAATTCCGTTTATCCAGATGGAACAAATATTAGAGAATACGTGGTGACACAGAAGCAATTAAGTGATTATAGTAAAAAGGAATTATTTATTTATAATGGTTTAGCAGAAAGTGATAGAGAAATCACGATTGATTTACTTGATCGAAATGATGAGTTAAAAATTATTGATGGTTCGTTTGGAATGGAGTTAACTTATGGACTTGAAGAGTTATGGTTAAATCCATCACAGTTGTTGATGATTACTCAAAATATTCGTACAGGATTAAAAGAGTACATCAATAGTACTTATTTAAAAAAAGAAATAGATGATCGTTATGAAGAGTTAAAAGTGGAACTATCAGAGTTAGATGCAGAAATTAAGTTAGTCGCAGAAAATGCTAAAAATAAGACGATTGTGGTACAAAATCAAACATTAAGATATTTAGAAAAATATGGATTTAATGTAATTTCATTAGATGAGGACAGTAATATTTTAGATAAAACGATGCAACAAGTAAGAGGAATGATTGATAGCGGGGAAATTAATTATATTTTTATTCTTGAACATGAAAATATTAATCAACCCGTACAAACGTTAATTGATGAAAAACAAATTGAGACTTTAACGTTTAGAAGACTTGATAATATTACCGATTTAGAACGAGATAATAATGATGGTTATTTAGAAATCATGAACAATAATATTGAACTATTAAAACAAGAAGCATATCAATAAGAGAAAAAAAACCTAGTACTCTGCTAGGTTTTTTATTTTTTCTTTTTCTATGAAAGATACACGATGACTATCTAATAGTTTTCGAATCGTCATTTTCTCTATTTCTATATCGCTAGTTAATGTTTTTAGGATTTTTTTATTGGGATAGTGAATATAAATTTCACAACTTATCCACGCTAGAGCCATTTTAACGTAATAATTTGATGTTTTAATGCTAGATAATAAAGAGATAACTTGATTGATATATTCATTATTTAAATAGTAATTTAGTAAAAGGACAATGCCAACGCGAACAATATAAGGGTTTTCATCTTTTACAAGGGTTTCTATTCTTGAATAGTACAAAGACAGATGTTTTTTAATGATGTGATAGTGACTACAAAAAGTATCACAAGTTGCCCAGTTATCAATATGATTAAGGTATTCTCTAAAATAAGGATAGGCTAGCGTTTCTTCTTTTAATTCGGCAATCACTAAGCCAGTAAGAAGAATTTCCTCGTGAGAAGAATATTTTACTTCTTCTAAATAAGCGTAAGGTGATGTTTTCCCTATTTTTTTCGCCATTTTTGATAGAATGGGAATTCTAACACCAATCATTTTGTAATGAGTAGAAATCAATTTTTGATTGAAGGCTTTATATTTAAGATCTTGATTTTTTTGTAATTCTAATATGGCTTCTTGATAAATAGTTAAACCTGTCGGCTTTTTATGGCTTTCCATAATTTACTCCACATTTTATCCGTTGAATAATTTAAAATACCAATTTTATAAATTCTCATCCCAAACTTTATCATTAAATAGTTAAATAAAATAAGAATAACAATGGAGATGATAACATCAATAATTCCAATTTGTCCCAAAACGAGTAAAGCTGGAGATAGTAAACACGAAATAAAAGGAACATAAGATAAAATGCGAATTAATAGTGAACCATGAAACATTCCTGCCATGATAGATAAGTAATAAGCAATTAAACATAGGAAAATTACAGGAGCTTGAATTTGTTGAAAATCTTCCATATTAACGGTCATTGAAGCTAAAATTCCTGAAATTAAGGCGTAAGCTAAGAAAGATAAAATCAATAAAATTAAAGTTAAAGGAATAATATAATACAATTGATCGATAAAGCCACTTTCTCTAAGACTTTCTATCATTGGGGATAAACTTCCCATGATATTTTCTGCTCCGCTAGTTAGTGAGCGAACAAGTAAGGCCACTCCTCCATAGATAAAAAGTAAGGCTCCTTGCGTTAACACAAAAATGTTACTTGCTAATACTTTCGAGAAAAAATGCACCTTTGGACTAACATTAGAAATGATAATTTCCATACTTCTAGTCGTTTTCTCTTCATTAATTTCGGTTCCAATCATTTGAATTAAAAAAATGACTAGCATGAAAAACGGTAGAATCAAAGTAGGAAAAACAGTTCCCATAATCGTGGTCATGTCTTCTGTTTCATTAGTATCATTATCTAATACCATTCGTTCAATATCTAAAGGCTTTAAAACCATTGCTAATTCGTTTTCATCAATATTACTTAACGATAAGGCATATTGTTGTTTAGCAGCCATTAATCCTTGGGTAAGTTGTTGATATTCTATGGCATCGATGGTGTTTTTTGAAGTAATTTTAGCTTTTACATAGTTTAAATCATCTTTAAGTAACTCAATTACAATCGCACTAGGGACTTCTTCTAATATTTCATCAAGTGTTTTCGTCGATAAGCTGATATTTAAGACTTCTTCTTTGTCAGTAGATGAGGAAAAATTTGACAAACTATTTTTGAAATAATCAAAACATTTTTTTGTTTCATCGATAACGACGACTTCAATTTTTTCATCAAAATCGCCACCAAAGAATTTGATAATTTGATCAATATTGGCAATAGAGATAATAGCAATCGCTAAAATTAGGTTGACAATAATAAACCATTTGGTAGCAATCTTCTTTTTTAAGCTTACTTTAGTTAAATATTTTAATTTACGATACATGTGCACCGCCTACTTTCTCAATAAAAATTTCATTTAACGTTGCTTCTTGTAAATCAAAGGTTAACACTTTACTATTTTTTACCGCATCAAAGACTAAAGGAGCAATACTTTCTTTTTCTATTTTTACAAGATATCCATCCACTAAATTAGACACATCAAGTACACCAGATACTGTTTTTACTTTTTCGATATCAATATCTCCTCTTAAGCGAATGTTCATTTTTTGATAAGCTTTTTTGATGTCTTTGACATAGCCTGATAAAATACTTTTTCCTTTGACTAAAATAACTAATTTTTCACAAAATTCTTCAATGTGTTCCATTTGATGAGAGGAAAAAATAATAGAACAGCCCTTTTTTTGTAGTTCATAAATAGCATCTTTCATCATTTTTACATTAATCGGGTCAAGTCCAGTGAAAGGTTCATCTAAAATGAGTAATTTAGGTTCATGAAAAACAGCAGAAATAAATTGAATCTTTTGTTGATTTCCTTTAGATAATTCTTTAATTTTCCTGTTTTTATACTCCGTAATTTGAAACTTTTCAAGCCACATATCCATTTTTTTTAGAATTTCATCTTCCTCTAGCCCTTTTAAAGTACCATAAAAAATCAATTGTTCCCTAACGGTTAACTTGGACAAAAGGCTTCTTTCTTCAGTAACAAAGCCAATTTCATTAGTTATCAAGTAGTCAATTGGTTTTCCATTTAGACTCACTTTTCCTATATTAGCATCTAATAAGCCCATAATGATACGAAATGTTGTGGTTTTCCCTGCTCCGTTTTCTCCTAGTAAGCCAAAAATTTCTCCATCATTAACGACAAAAGATAAATCATCAACAGCTAAGTGGTTCCCATAAGATTTGCTAATGTGTTCAACTTTTAACATCTTATCCCTTCTTTCATGTCTATTATAGCAAGAAAGATTTTTCTTGAAAAGAAAAAAGATGTGAAAATTTCCATCCGTTATTTTAAAGTATTAACTAACTTTTCTATCACTAGGAACTAGTTATTTGAATATTACCTACTCCCCCATGACAAATGTAGTTATCCAAATTTTTCCTAAAATACTATACCAATACACCCTTCTTGTTTGATTAACTACCTTTATTAAATTAGTATTGACATTTATTACATTATTTCCCTTTTGTATACTTTAACATAATGAATGTTAACTAAAAAAGAAAGAAAAGATTTTCGTTTTCCATCTTTTTATTGTTGTTGATTTGACTTTTGAAACCAAATGGACTCCACATCCACATTGTTACTTAATGGTTCGGGATTAGGTTTTTCAATTAACATCGAAGTAGGTACCAAGAACGCACTTCCAAAAGCAATGCAACTACCTGGTTGAAGATTTTTAATTTCTTCCATTAACTCTTCACTAACACTTGGAACCATTTCCTTAATATATTGTAAATCCTTAGGATGAAGCGTTCTTAAAATCAAAAAATTAGAGCACTGTGAAATAGCAGTATCACTAAGTTCTGAAGGACGCTGCGTAATTAAACCAAGCAACACACCATACTTTCTTCCTTCTTTAGTGATTCTCTCAAAAATATTGTATCCCAAAATCTCTGTATCACTATCTAATTGCACATAACGATGCGCTTCTTCAATCACAATATGAAAAGGTACACTTCCTCGATTAGGGTTTTCTGTTGCAAAATCAAAAATTAATTTCGATAAAATCTTAGTAATTACTTTGGCTAAGCGATCATCTACATAATGAATATTAAAATTTACAATTTGACACTTTTTTTGTTCGGCATTCACTAATAACGAACGCACATACTCCGCCTTACTAATCATTCTAGGAAATGAAAAATAATTTGCTGAATTACTATTAATTAACGAATGAATTCTTACCAATAGTACGTTTGCTTCGTCATACACACGATCACTATTTAAAACACCCTCACTAATTAGCGCTAAAGACATAGCCTGTTCAAAATCAGCTAAATCATACATTATCGTTCCATTTGGGTCTTTTAACTCCAAACCGTCAATAATAAACTGGCCAATAAACCCTGTTACCAATTCAATTTCTTGCATCTTATTCTTATCCACATACAAACACTGCTTTAACGTCCTCACATACCCTGGTTGAACAATTTGACTATCTAAATTCAAATCTTTCGTATGAAATTTCGTTAATACTGCAATAACTTGATCGCGAATCTTACTTGAGTCAGTACTACTGGTTAAAATATCCATAATACTTCTTGCAATGATATCATTCTTATGCTGTAAGACACTTTCATCATCATTTTTTAAAATAGGAACAATTTTTAAGGCTTTTTCAATAATTGGCAATTGATTCGGTGTTGTCACTCCTAAAAGAAGGGCAATATCATCAACCCCTAATAACCAAAAGGGAATCTTTAACACTTCATCCATCGAATAACTTGTATTTGTTGTGTACACTTTATAATTTAATAACGGTGATATTTGTGATAAAGATTGAAAAGCATTCGTATATTCCCCATAAGCATCAAACAAAAGAATATTAGCGCCGATTGGAATATATTCTCCTGTAGTAAAAATATTTTGAATTAATCTTGTTAAAGTAAAACTTTTTCCGCTTCCTGTGTTTCCTAAAATGGCAAAGTGATTACTTAAAAAACGATTTACATCCACATAAATAGGATATTGTTGATAAATATTAGAATATCCTAAACGAAATTTTGAAGATTTTCCCGTTGTATTTCCAAATACTAACGCTAGTTCATTAGCGTTCACCAAACGAACCGTAGATCGAAAAGCAGGTTTTCTTATCGCCCCTGGAATAAACGTATTATTGACAATCTCACCGACAATAATAATTTCTGCTTGCTTTTGGGTTATGTCCACAATTTGTCCAATGATCATCGTCTTATCATCGATAAACACCACATGAAGTCCTACAAAATTCACCTGTACTTTGATATCCACTGCTAAATCAATCGTTACTATATTTTTCTTTATACAATGAATTGTTCCTAACATTTTTATGCTCCTTTTCTATTCTATCTCATTATAACACAACTTAATTTCTCTTAGCAACGATATCTATTTTTCTATCATTAATAATTAATGTTTTTCACCAAATCAAAGCGATATCCTAACTCATGCATCTTATCAACAAAATCTCCAATAGCTTCATAATTTCCTTTATTTTTAGGATGTAAAAGATAAATTGCCCCGTTGTGATAACGTTTTAACAGCAACTCTAGCGCTTCTTCTTTGGACTTATCTTCATTAAAATCTAAATAATCAGCACTCCAAAAAAAACTTTTATATCCCATATCCTTTACGATTTCCAACCCTCTAAAGCTCCATTCCCCCTTCGGATCACGATATACCTTATCCATAGTTTTTCCTGTAATTTCAAAATACGCTTTTTCCATACTCAAAATCTCATTTTTAAACTCCATAAAACCAGATGCATTTGCATATTTTGGCATTTGACGATGGTGATAAGTATGGTTTCCTATCGAATGACCCTGTTCTACCCATTTTTTTACTTGTTCTTGATTTTTTACCATATAATTTCCACATAAGAAGAAAGTGGCCTTTACCCCTTTACTTGCTAAAACATCTGCAATTAAATCAAGATACGTATCTCCTCCCCCCTCATCAAAGGTTAGATAAATCACCTTTTCATCAGACCCCATAAAATAAGCTGAGTACTTTGCTAATTCCATGAAATTCCATCCACCTGATGGTCGATTATGATCAAACTTATTCCCACTCCACCACGAATGAAGCGTTGAATCAATATCATCATACCTTACCTGATAACTAAAATCTTTAGGTATAACCTTAACTACGCGCTTTTTTTTTGTGCAATTTTCATTTTTATCACATACCGAGTAAGTTAATGTATACTCTCCTGTTTGATGAATATTTACATCTCCTTCCACCAAAACTTTTGTTGATAAATCACCATCTTGCTCATCACTAGCAGAGTAACCTTCTTCTTTATAATTCGTATCCACAATTAAAGTATAAGGATTACTCCCTTTTAGTATTAACTTTGGAGCAATTGTATCATTATTTATCAAGGTTCTCTTTACCGTTTTCTTAATACCTAAAAAATTTCTTGCTGAATAAACTATCTTATTCTTTTCTTGTTTTATCTTAACGTTTAAATTAAATCCTAAAAACTTAGCTTTTGCTCCTTGCTCAACATAAGGATTTTCTCCCGTTAAATAAACTACATTTTCCCCATTCATCTTTATTTCTACCAAAAAATAACTACATACCCACAGTACCCAAAGAATTAAACCAATACATATAATCTTTTTTTTCATCATCTATCCCCTACCATTTCCCTAAATTATATGAAAAAGGAAAAATTTTTAGAGAAAAAAACAGAAAATTTCTTTTCCGTTTTATGATTTGTTAACAAAATGAATTTTAACGACCCCTTAAAAAATAAATAATCAACAATAATATCAATGCAATTGCTAATCCAATAGAGAGCAAATGAACAATTTTAAATTGAAAACGATTATCTTGATTATTCATAATTTCATTTTTTTTCATCTACATTACCTACCTTACAATATGTAGTATAACAAAATAAATAAGAAAGAGCAATCAAATTTATTTGTTTTTATAGAATCTATTGTTCTTTGTTAAAACTTAAAAAGTTCATTCAAATATTGAACAAGATAAATGTGGATGATACATTATAGAATCTTGATTTATCTCGATTAACACATAAGTGTGGTCAAAATCACAAGGATACTTAGAAGTAAAGGTTGATATATCGACATTATGGTTATCTTTAAGTGATTGTAAGGTAACTTTTATCACATGAGCACTGGACAAATTAGTAGAATCAACATTTACTTGATAATTGGCTCTTACAAATTGTACCAAAGCGTTTTCTACCTCAGTTATACTAATTGATGAGTCTTCCGCTTTTTTTTCTTTATTTAACATTATTCCTGTAACAATTGATGATATAGCAACAAACGCTAATATGATTGATATACCTTTTCCTACTTTCATTTTATCCCTCAACTATTCTTTTCTATTGCTAGTATAACACAAATTCATTTGATAGTATACTTTTTTCAAGAGCATTGTTCTTTTTTTATAATACTTTGCAAGAATGAAAACCCATGTTATAATGATTAGGAAAAGAGGGATATAATGAAAAAGAAAATCTTAATGATTGCTATTATGATATTTGGTATTTTCTTCCTTACTGGATGTAGTGGAAAGAATAATATTGAAGAAATCAATTTTTCAACTTTGCAAAAAAAATTGGAAAATAAGGAGACTTTTATTTTAGAAGTTGTCCAAACAGGCTGCAGTGCTTGTAAAGATTTTTCCCCAAGATTTAATCAAGTATTAGGGGATAACAATTTAAAAGCATATTCTGTTAATCTTACAAATTTTAGTGAAGAAGAAGCAAAAGAATTCAAAAAAATATTAACTATTTCAGGAACTCCAAATGTCATCTTCTTTAATGAAGGAGAAGAAAAATCAAGTATGACAAGAATCAGTGGTGCAGTAACCAATGCAAAAATTATAGAAAAATTAAAAGCTAATGGTTACCTTGCAGATTAAAAAATGAAAACTTCGTTTCTAATAGGGAACGAAGTTTTTTATGAAAAATAATATGAAAATAAAAACCTTGAATAATCAAGGTAAATATCAATATGGTGGAGAATAGGAGGATCGAACTCCTGACCTCCACGGTGCAAACGTGGCGCTCTCCCAGCTGAGCTAATTCCCCATAAAAACTAGTCATTTCTGAACCAGTAATTGAATTATAGCATAATCAAATTTATGATGTCAATAATTTTTTCTAAATTTTTTTGACAATGTTGATTTTAATTTGGAAGTCCGTTTTTATGTAAAAAGCTGAAATAAGTCTTGT
>CAOKBR010000004.1 GCA_948466735.1 uncultured Mycoplasmatota bacterium
CTTATTGCTTCTATCATGGAAAGTTATCATTTACACAGATTTTTGGACACACTCGCTTATAGTTTTCTTTCTTTCCATAACGGTATCCTTAATGGTTTACTTTATTGCTAAATGTCGTGATTTTTAACCTTAGAAATAAAAGAATGATTGAATTTTAATAAGGATAAATAGTTTTAAAAAAAAGAAGCCGTCATGACTTCTTTATTATTCATCATCCATAGATGGAGTAGTTCCTTCATCCTTTTCATCTTCTTTGTCTTTATCTGCATCCACTGGCGGTTTCTCCTCATTTTCATCATCATCTAGATTAGGAGCAGCAGCTTTAGTAATTTGTAAAGTAATCTTTTTTGTATCTTTTAAATGAGTTCCTGCTTGAACGTCTTGCGCAACAATAACACCAACAGCAACCCCAGGATATAATACTTCTTCATAAACAATGGTAACATTTTTTAATTTCGCTTCCCATGCATTGATTTGAACTTTTGTCATTTTTGAAAAATTAGGTACTATACATGCTTCATTTTTTTCATTTTCTTCTAAACTACAATCGATTTTTTTAGGAGTAGTACTTGTCACTTTTCCTAAAGTCAAGATAACCGTTCCTGATAATTTATCTAATCTTTTTCTAAACGGTTGAGACTGTTCAATGACAATACCATTTTGACTAGCATCAGTTACTTCTCTTGTTTCGAAAGATACCTTAACCCCATTATTATCAGCCCATTTTTGCGCTTGTTCTTTCGTATCTCCTGTAAAGTCAGGAAGTAATTTATATAAAGAGTTGCTGCTATAAGGCCCTTTACCAATGATTGTTTTTTGATAATCTTCATTAATTGAAAATTTAAAGTCTTTAATTAACTCATGAGTAGAAATCTCTAAATTTACTTTCATTTCTTGAACAACATCGGCGATACTTTGCTTATTTGGAATATAGTTCCATAACGTCATGCGCATACCTTCATCATAAATCATTTGACCTGTTCCTTGCAAAAATAACTGTTGCATATTGACAATATCTTCATCACTTTTATTTAAACTGCGAATTAAGATATCTTTTCCAATGTTATAAAACGATAAAATTTGTTCAGTAGTGAAGTTGGTGTCCATATTTCTAGATACAGTATTTAAAATATCCATCACTTGAGTGACACTACTAATTTTTTTAGCACTATTGACTAATCCTTCAATTACAATTTGTTGATTTAATCCTCTATCGATATCACCATTGGCTAAAGCTTTTCTATTTCTTGCTAAGACAAGAGCTTCTTCACCATTTAAATGTTGATATCCACCTTTAATACAAATTTCTCCGCCACGGTTACTATCATCAGTACACAAATCTTGTGGAACATTAACATCGATTCCCCCTAAAGCATCTACTAAATGAACTAGTCCCTTAAAGTTAATTTTAGCATAATAATCAATAGGAATTCCTGTAAAGTTTTGAATGGTATTAATCATACAACTTTCTCCATACCATGCTGCATGAGTAATTTTATTTTCAATTTGGCCTTTAAAACAAGAAATAGGAACATAAGTATCCCGTGGAATACTTAGCATGGTAGCATTTAATGTTTTAGGATTAAACGTTACTAACATCAAAGCATCTCCATTAAAAGCACCATTTTTATCAAGTCCATCAACTTCTGAGTCAACACCCATTAGTAAAATGGTAAAAGGTTCAGTAACATTTTTATTTGTAGCAAGTGTACCAATGACATCTTGATGAGTAGTTTTCTTCATTTTCTTATCTAAAGTAGTAATAACTTTGGTTTCACTTTTAATATTTTCATATAATTCAATATTTTTAAACATGATTTCATAATTACTAGAGATAAATAAAGCATCAATCTCCCCATGATAAAGTCCTGCTATCATAGCTGAGAAATCATCATATTCTTCAAAATCATTTTTTTCGTTTAATCGATTAACCTTAATGATGTCTTGACTAATAATATATCCTTCAATGGATTCATGGTCATTAATAATACCAATTTTTTTATCTTTAAGGTCTTCTAATTTGTTTAATTCACTATTTTTTAAAGTAATTAAACTAGTAGAATAAGTAATATAATCTTTATTCATTCCTGAAATATTTTGATAGATGGTATTAATAAAGTATCCACCAATAAGGGAGATAGTCATATAAATAAGACATAATACCATAAAGATAATATTGCTTTTTTGTTTTCTCTTTTTGTTTTTAAATATTCTAATGACTATTAAAATATCTAAAAGAATAAAAATAATCATTACAATATACCTTAATAATTTCTCAATGGGACCTAGAATAAAGATATGATATATAAAATAGAAATTAGATACAATTGCCATAATTCCTATAATAAAACATAACAATTTCATTGGGTTTAATTGTTTTTTTGAAGTATTCTTATTTTCTTCCTTCATTTTCATCC
Organism: uncultured Mycoplasmatota bacterium; assembly: GCA_948466735.1. Lineage (GTDB taxonomy): Bacteria > Bacillota_I > Bacilli_A > RF39 > UBA660 > CASRZP01. The sequence goes on from CAOKBR010000004.1 coordinate 2,418, forward strand.
TCCATTTACTATAATTATTATAGCTTTTTTTCAATGAAAATACAAGAATTTCAAAATTTGTCTTATGTTTTTAGGAAATGTTAAGGTATAAACTTATAAAATTATCTTTTAACTTTTGAAAAGGCTACAAATAGCCGAATGAAAATTACATCAATAACTGAAAAATATTCTTACCTCTAGATTGGTATGTACTTTTTTGTCTTTTTTTGTTATAATCATTATAGAATTGGAGGTGTCTTCATGCAAAAAATAGGAAAATTAGGAATTTTTTTATTGAGTTTTGTCATTTTGTTTTCTATTCCTCAAGTATTGGCCATGTCAAAAGAGGAAATAGCATCTAGAAATGCTTGTCAAGAAGAGAATATGGCTTATGAATTAGCCCTAGCAAAAGGGGATGGAAGCTTAGAAAAAAGATCCTGTTACCCTGATTATCATCAAGCAAAAGTAGCAATGGATGAAAGTGAAGAAATAGATTTAGTCATTTTAGAGCGAAATGGGGATTATACTTCCTTGATTGATGCTAAGTATGCCTTGATGGATTTAAATCGGGGAAATGTAGTAACCTATTATTATGCTGATGAAAAAGATGAGACACGTCCAAGTAATTATATGAACAATTCATCTTCTTATGGTGGAGTAGATGGAGCATTTATTAAAGTAAATTATCCCAATAAAGTAGCTAACTTAAAAGTAGCAGGATACACAGGATGGATTAATCCTGGAGATTATGAAATTATTCCACTACCTTGGGTACGGTCAAAAAGTTTTTATGTCATTGGAAATGGAAATAGTGATGATAATATTTGGCATTGTTACGCTAAAGATATTCAAAACGAATTAGCAAATCCTACTTGTCGAAACTTTGGAAGAAAACCTGAACATATCAATCCAGGAACATATTATAGTTATGATGGAATTTATTTTTATTCTGATTTAGTGACCATGTTAAATGATTATAAAGCAAATACTTTTGAACATGCAGTAAACTTTGAACATCCATATTATAACTACTATTTATTCTTACCGCATCACTCTAAGACAACATACTCATCAAATAATATCGATGAATACTTTCGTTCTATATTTAGTGAACATTTTGTAGGAACCCCTTATGCTAATCAAGCAAAATATGGTTATTCTAAATTATATGGACAAGGGGCTTTCTTCTATAATGCTCAACAAATTTATGGAGCAAACGCTATTATGATGTTAGGTTTATCACAAAATGAAAGTGGTAATGGAAAAAGTAATATCGTAATTAATAACAATAATGGTTTTGGACATAATGCTGTTGATAGTGATCCTGCAGGAAGTGCTGATGGATATGCAACTTTTGCCAATGGAATTTATACTCATGCTTATAAGTGGATTACCTATGGATATAGTTACCCCTTTGATTCTAGATTTTTAGGAGGAATCTTTGGCCATAAAGCAATAGGGATGAACATCAAATACGCATCAGACCCTTTTTGGGCAGAAAAAGCCGCATCATTTTATTACGATTTTGACTTAGCAAACGGTGGTTATGATTATAATTATTATCAATTAGCCATTACTAATCGTGATTATGTAACGGTTAGAACTGACCCTAGAAATAGTGCTAGAGAAGTCTATAGTTATAAAGCTAAAAATATTTCTATGATTATTCTAGAAGAAGTTGAAGGCGATGAGGTCGAAGGAAACAAAATTTGGTATAAAATCATGAGTGATGTGAACTTAGATAGCAATAGGAATCCAATTTATCCAAATGATTCTCGTCCACATTATCAATGGGAGAATAGTTATGTTTATATTCCTGCTAGCTATGTTAGTAAAATTAATCAAGCAAAAGATGGAATAAAAAATCCTAATGAAGTGTATGCTTATCAAGATAAAGATTACCAATATAATATCTATACTGAAAATGGAGTACAAGCACCAAAGATTGCAATTGCTTTAAAAAATGCCTCTTTATATTATGATTCTACTTTACAAACAAAACGAGGAATTACCGTATCAAAAGATGCTTACTTAATGGTTTTTGTTGAAGTAAAGGATAAAGATGGAAAAGTAGTTGCTTACCAAGTAACGTCAGATTATAATAAAAATCAAGTCGAGTGGATTAGTGCTAGTGATATCAAGCTAGTAGAAAAAGATTTTGGAAAGTTGATAGTTGATCAAAAAGGAATAGGGGCTTTATTATATGAGAGTCCTAGTGAAGAAGCAAATAGTGTGGGAATTGTTTATACAAAGACGTTTTTACCAATTTTAGGAATAAAAGAAGTAGAGGGTCGTACTTGGTTAAGAGTACAAAATAGTATTACAAGTAACACCAGTGGTTGGATTTTAGCTGTTGATGATGGGGCACATATGGAGTATTCAATAGAGCATCCGAATACGCCTCCAGTGATTGAAGCGAAGAATCAAGAAATTGTTTTAGGTGGTAAGTTTGATCCTTTATTAGGTGTAAAAGCCTATGATCAAGAAGATGGCGATATTACTAGTAAAATAAAAATTTTACAGAATAAAGTGGATACTTCTAAAGCAGGAAGTTATACAGTAGTTTATAGTGTTAGTGATAGTGAAGGGAAAACAACAGTGTTAACCATTAAGGTAACGGTAAAAGGATACACGATAAAAGATGGATTATTTTACTATCAATCGTTAACACATAAGAGAAATGATTCCTTTGAAGTCAGTGGATTCTTTGGTATTAGTGGTATGGATAATACTCTTGATCAAGAAATTAAGCATGTGTTGATTTTAAAAAATGTGGATACTTTAGAAGAATATCGTTTTGATATAGCAAGATGGAAAAGTGGATATCCTTTTGAGATGAGTAATGTGGATGATGATAAGCCTTATCAGTATAATGGAGGATGGTTCAAAGGAACAATTGATTTAGAAAAGGTTCCAGAAGGTGATTACATTGCTGAAATTGAGGTTACAAATGGTATTTATCAAGCACGAACGATATTTAATAACCTAGCTTTTCAAGAAATGACAAGAAGAGCAAGCAACAGTAAGGGTAGAGGTTATTATATAGAGATGAATTATTATGAAAAGACAACACCATTACATATTTCAATTCGTGATAAAGGATTAATTGCTAGTTCAATTCCATCGACAATTGATTTGATGTTTAATTATGTGGAAAAAGTGAATTTTTTAGGAAATTTTCTTCATATAAAAGGTACAAGTCACAACGTTGGTGTTGATTATGGTAAGGATAAGACTGTAAATCGTCAAATTGTTTTTGAAAATATTAAAACGTTTGAGCGTTATACTTATTCGCTAGGCTCTATTTTAAATGGAGATTATCCAATTGACTTAGCAGCACCTGATGGTTTAGATAAGACTCGTGGATGGTTTGATCAGTATATTAATGTTAGCAATATTCCAAAAGGAACTTATGCAATATATATTAGAACTGGTGTTTCAGGTTTTGCTGATTATGGGGAGTTACAAGATATTGCTTTCCTTGATATGAGTGGCAAGGCGACAATGAATGGTAAAGAGTATTCCCTACAAAGAGTAGAAAACAAACGTTTTAGAATAGAATTAGTCATAAAGTAGAAAACTTTATCATAAGTATTAGTGTTGAGGTTAGTAGTATTAATCTTAACGAAAAGGAAGATACATAGTGTTTATGGTCTTCCTTTTTTAAATTTATATAATTTTTTATGCGTCTACTGATAATAAGTACTTAACTAAAATACAATAAATGACAAAATCCTCTTAAAAAAGTGCTAAAAATAAACTATTTTAGTGCTTTTTTGTTAATAATTTTTCTAAATTTTCTTCATTGACATAAATTTGGTTTTGGAAACGACATAAGTTAAATCGAATCCAATTATTCCAATTTTCATTGTTTGCATCTTTTGCTAATTGACTAATATAATAACGGTACTCATTTCGATAAGGAAAATAAGTTCTTGTTGCATATAAAAGGGGAGAGGTAAGTTTCATATCATAAATCTCATTCGTTAATTGCATCAATTTTATATGTTGAAGAAGTCTTGCTAATCTAGTGTTTCCATCATCAAAAACTTGTAAAGAAGCAAGTAAGCCATGTGCAATAATAGGTTGTAAAAATAAGTTTTCTTCTTTTAAATTAGACTCATTATAATAATGAATAAAATAATTAATTAAAACAGGAATTTCTTTATAATCTGCTGGAAAATATTGAATATTTCGTATACCATTTTTTATCGTTCCTACAAAGGTACGATTATAATGACGAAAGTCATAAGAATTTATCGATTTATGAGAGGTTCCTTCTAGTAAAATACCATGTGCACATTTTAATTGATCATCGTTTAACTCGTTAAAAGAAAGTAAGTAATCAATCGCATAATGGTTACAACTTTGTTGATATAAGGCAATAAGAAAAGAATTTTCTTTTTCTAGTCGTTGATTGTCAATAACATCGGCGGTTTTTAATAATTTAAGATAATATTCTCTAAAGGTTTTAGTTAATTTTTGAAATTTTATTAAGTGATTTTTATATAGAAATAAGGTTTCAGCATAAGCGTTTTTAGATTGTTCACTTAATTTAATATTAGATAACTGATTGAATAAATGAATATCTGCGATTGCGTAATTTCCAGAGTCCATATATTCTTTTATTTCCTGTTCAATTTGTTTTAATAATTCTTCTTGTTTTGTCATTTTCGATTCTCCTAATGCTTTAAATTTATCAAGAAAATAGCAAAAAAACAATAAAGTTTACGAAAATTTTACAAAAAAAAGGTTTCCTAAGAAACCTGACCTATTTTGCTTTTACTGCTCTTTTTGTTTGAGGTTTAATTCTTTTTTTATTTCCAGAATTAAATTCAATATTGTTAGTAATTAAATTATATGCAGTAATTAATAGTAATACTAAGAACAAGAATAAAATAAAATATGCTTCTAAGTTAGCCGATTTTAATTGTTCAAAGAAATATTCAATTTCATTAACCCCATTTGTTTTATCCATGTAACGAAAGAAGGCATACCCTGGAGTAAATAAAGATAAAATCAAATTTGATAGTCCTAAAACATAATCTTTTTTAATTAACGTTGCCATACTAACTAATACGCATAGTAAAATAAAAGCCCAATATAAAAGCCATACCATAAATGTCACTCTCCTTATTATAAATACATTATATCAAAAACGCTAAAGAAAGAAAAGTAAAAGTTAAAAATTCTTGCAGAATAGAAAAACACCACTAAATATTAAATAGCGATGCTTTTTAAAATATTAATAACTACCAATGATGATGGTATAAGTTTTTCCTTGAATAAAGGTATTTGCTCCAACTTTTGTTGGTGAATCTGGATGAATTAGTCCAGCGCCAGTGTTTACCGTTTTAAACTCAATGTTAAAGTTTACTCCAGGACATGCACTTTGTAACTTAGATAATAAAGTCGATTTACTTTGCTCTGGATTACCTGCTGTGAAATAAGTTTGTTGAATAACCACGTTATACCTAGCAGCACCACCGTTACTTAAAGTAATATTAATTGTTGTTCCAGCGTTTACTGTAGTATTCGCATTAATCGATTGACTAACAGCGTGATCTTTAGCAACATTATCATTAAATCCATTTTGATAACTAAAATTACATTTTAAATTATTGGCATTACATTGACTTTCAATTTCATTTCTACTTTTTCCTAAGAAATTTGGAACTTTTACTTTCTCTATAATACCACTACTTAAAGTAATCGAAATACTAGTTCCCCTCACAATATTTCCTCCAGCTGCTTTAGATTGATTGGTGGCAACATCTTTTTTAATACTATCGGTGTATCCTCCATAGATAAATGTACAAGTAATTCCTAAATTATTACATTCCTTTTGAATATCGCTTTTTGTTTTTCCAATGAATTTAGGAACTGTGACAGGACTTCCTTGGGAAATTGTTACTGTAACGGTATCATCATTTTTAATTGTTTGTCCATTTTGGTGAGAAAACTTAATAATTTTTCCAATTTCATAATCTTGATTAAACTCATAATTTTCTTGATAAGTGATATTATATTTCATTGCCCATTCTTTAAATTCTTGCAAGGAAGAAAAGTTTTGCATAACTAATTTACCCTTTGATACAACAACTTTAATCATTGTACCTTCTTCAATCACATCATCTTTATTCACATTAACTTCAAGTGGCATTCCAACATCTTTGCTATCATCATAGCGATCTTCAAACTGTAACCTTAACTTATGATCACTTGCCCACTGGGTAATTTTTTCAATGCTCATCTGATACAAATCAGGAACCACAATCCTAGCACCCTTAGATACCGTTAACAAAACTTTAGTCTCAAATGGAATTACTGTTTCATTTTTGGCTACACTTTGACTAATAATATAATTTTTTTCAATCGTATCATGATAATCATAAGCTAGTTCATAATCAATACCATGTCGTTTTAAATAAAATGTGGCTTCAAATAAACTAAGTTTGGATAAATCAGTCATCTTAATTGGCTCTAAATTTCCTTCTTCTCCTAGAGAAAATGTTAAAATAATTTTATCAGAACGCTTTAATTCTCCAGAACCTTCTTGATTAATTACCGTATCTTTAACTTGACTAGAATACTGAAAAACCACCTCAACATTCGATAAATAGTTTTTCTTAATAAACATTAACACATCATCAGCATTCCATCCCACCATGTTAGGAATTAAAACATCTTTTTCTAAACTTGGACCATTGGATACCACAACTGTCATTGTCTTCACATTTTTTAATAACGTTCCAGGCTCTACATCTTGATTAATGATATGATATGCTTCTACTGTATCACTATTTTCAAACACTTGAACAAGTTCAATATTGTTACTTTTTGACCATTGTAATGCTTCCGTTAGTGTCTTATAAGTAAAGTTAGATACTACATCTTGACTAGGGAGCTTTAATATATTAGCACTAGTTAATAAATTGAAACTACTATAACTAGTTAACAAAAAACTAGCAATAATAATAAATTTATCTTGTTTTTTTTCCCCTTGTATACCAATAAATAAGAAGAATATGGCAAAAATACTAATTAATGCTACACCAATAATAGAAGTTAATTGCCCTACTATATTACTACTAGTCATAATTGTGTATACAAAGTAAATTAAAGTAGTAACTAAAGTAATTCCAAGAGCTATTTTAACAGCAATTCTCTTATCATTAGCAACTTTGTTACCTTTTTTTTCTTTAAATTTATTTTCTATCATTATGATATCACCTCTATCTTAATAACTTCATTATATAATAAAAAGGATAAAATAGGAATAGATTTTAAAAGATTATTTTAAGGAAAAATAAGGAATTTTAAAAGAAAAACAAGAAAAATCGAAAATGGTGTCTAAAATTGTCATATCATACGACAAATATGTGTCTTTTTCTTGTTCATATAAAAGGCATTTGGTATACTAGATTTAGATATAGGTAAATAGTAGGTGATATTTTATGGTGAAAGTTAGTGTAATTGTTCCCATTTATCAAGTAGAATCTTACTTAGAAAAGTGTTTAGATTCTATTGTTCACCAAACATTAAAGGAAATTGAAATTATTTTAGTGGATGATGGGTCGATGGATTCTTCAAGTGAAATTGCTAAATCTTATCAAAAAAAGGATAAGCGAATTTTATATATTAAACAAGAAAATCAGGGTTTAAGTGGTGCTAGAAATACTGGATTGACAAAAGCTAAGGGAGAATACGTTGCTTTTATTGATAGTGATGATTATATAGAAAAAAATATGCTTGATGAAATGTATCAATTGGCAAAGAGGAAAAATCTTGATTTAGTAGAGTGTGATTTTTATTGGGAGTATCCAAATAAGAAAAGAATTGACCATAGGAATTATCATGATGATTATTTTCATCAAATCCGTGTTGTATCATGGAACAAACTTTATAAAAGAGAAATTATTGAAAAAGAAAAGTTATCTTTTTATCTAGGCTTACGTTATGAGGATATTGGTTTTACTTATCAATTTCTTCCTTTTGTAAAGTCTTATGGATGTGTAGATAAGCCACTATATCATTATTTACAAAGAACTTTATCGATTACTAGTGTTCAAAATGAACGGGTAAAAGAAATCTTTATCATTTTAACAAAAGTGCTAGATTTTTATAAAGAAAAAGGATTATATGATAAGTATAAAGTAGAACTAGAATACTTATTTCTACACGTCATTTTAGGACGTTCAAGTTATCGTATTAGTCAAATAAAAGAAAAAAAGTTGCGAAAGAGTATTTTAAAAGAAGGTTGGAACTTATTAAATCAAGAGTTTCCAAATTGGAAGGAAAACCTTTATTTAAAAGAAAAAAAAGATAAAATGCACATGTACTTTCGTCATTTGACGTATTCTAGATATTTAATATCAAATGTAATATTACGTTATTTTGGAAAAAAAATCATCAAAGAGTAAGGAGGAAAAAGCATGGAGTTTTCAATTATTGTACCAATTTATAATGTCGAAGCTTATTTAAAACGTTGTCTAAATAGTATTAAAGATCAAACCTTTACTTCCTTTGAAGTCATCATGGTCGATGATGGAAGTAGTGACTCTTCATCATTAATTATGGCTTCTTACCATAAAAAAGATGAACGCTTTAAACCTTATTTTAAAAAAAATGGAGGATTGAGCGATGCTAGAAATTATGGTGTAAAAAAAGCAAGTGGCAAATACATTATATTTTTAGATAGTGATGATTATTTAGGGAAAAATCTTTTAGCAGAGTTACATGATGTATTAATCAAAGACCACGATCCTGATGTGATACGTTATCGTTTAGCAAAACTAGAAAAAGAAAATAAATTAACGTACTTTGGAAGTGTATTTTCTAATCGAAGTAGTGAAGTAGCTTTTCCTATTTTAATTCGTGAACCTTATTTTGAACCCGCTTGGATATATGCCTATAATAGAGAATTTTTTATTAATCATCACTTTACTTATAAAGTTGGAGCATATCATGAGGATTTTGGACTAACACCATATATTATTTTAAAAGCGAAAACGATTAGTTCTATTTCATACATTGGTTATTATTATTGTATTAGAGAAAATAGTATTACGACATTAACCGATAGTAAGAAGTTAAGAAAAAGAGCATATGATGTATTAGAGCAGTATCATGATTTATTATCTAGTATTAAAGTAGATGATGAAATTTCAAATTCTCTAAAGGAATGTGCCTTTAGTTATTTAGCAAATGCTGTGTATTTGAAAGCTAATATTTTAAAAGGAAAAGATAGACATGAATATTTAGCTAAATTAAAAGAGGAAGGAGTCTATCAATATTTACAAAGTAACACTGTTTCAAGAAAACTTAAGAAATGTTTAATTAAGGTGTGTCCAAAGATATATTTAATGATATGGGGTAGACATTCATGAGAAAAGTAAATTTTAAGATGGAATATTTAATTTATGCTTTTTTTGTGCTATCTCCTTTTTTAGATGCCTTTAGTTTTCTTTTCCGTCAAGATGTAGCAAACGCCATAATCTCACCAACGACACTAATTCGTCCCATTATTCCTTGTATTTTGTTTCTTTATTTATGGATTAAGGAAAAACCACTTCAAAAAAAAATGGTATTTGGTGTTTTCGTTTATGGATTGTATGCTTTTATTCATTTAATATTATTTTCAAAGTTAAAAAGGGAAAGTAGTTATGGCTCTATTTTTCATGAAATGCAGTATTTATTAAACTATAGTTATATGATGATGATGTTATTTATTGTTAGCTATTTTCGATATAAAAATCGTTTAGGGGAAATTAAACGTTATGTGTTTTTTTACTTGATGGGCTATATGATGATTATTTATGCTTCAATACTAAGTAATACTTCTTCGCCTACTTATATTGATGGAATAGGTTTTAAAGGTTACTTTGCCTCAGGTAATTCCTTAGGATCCATCATTTTACTTAGTCTATTACTTTTATTTCCTTATATTTTTAATGGAAAGAAAAATAAGAAAAAATGGATACTTGTCTTATTTGTAGGGATTTATTTACTGTTTTTCTTAGGTACAAAAACGGGATTATTAGGTTTTCCTTTGGTATGTTTGGTTTATTTATCTTATTTTTTAATTCAAAAATTCCAAAAGAAGACATACAAGTTATCTAAAAAATTTTTTCTTTTGACCTTGGTAGGAGTTGCCATTGTTAGTATTAGTGTGTTTTTCCTTGGTACAACGACCTTAAAAAGACTTTCTCACATGAAAGATGAAGCAAATCAAGTGATTGACCCAATGACAGGAGACATTTCTCATGTTACTGGGGATTCATTGAAGTTTATTGAAGCAATTAAAAAAGGAGAAATGAAAGATGAGGTAATGAGTAAAGAAGTGCAACAGTCCTTTTTAGATATGTACGAAATTGCCAATCGTTATCAAATTTCTAATGGCTCTAGAAGAACGTTACAATTTATTTATCAAACATCATTAATCAAAAATCAACATAATTTCTTCTATCTTTTAGTTGGAAATGGTCACTTAACGAATTATTCGGAAATGACTTTTGAAATGGAATTACTTGCCATACTTTATAATTTTGGAATTTTGGGCTTTTTCCTTTATGCCTTTTCCTTTGTTAAGGAATTCTTCTTAGGAATAGTTATGTTTTTTAAAAAGTTTAAACAGATTAATATGGAATATTATATTTCCTTAGCAACACTAGGACTTGGTTTAGCGTTTTCTCTTTTAGCTGGGTATACGTTTTTTAATGTTTCTTCAATGCTGATGATTATTTTAGCTACGGTTTTATTAAAAGAAGAAAGGAGTAAATTAAAATGAAAAAGATAATTTTTGGAATTACCAGCTTATCTTTGGGAGGAGCAGAGAGAATTTTAGTCGATTTAGCCAACGCGTTAAGTGGTATTAAGGACTATGACATTACCATTTTTACTCTTTATGGTGAAGGAGAATTTGAAAAAGAACTAGATAAAAAAGTTCATTTAGTAAAATATTATCAAAGTAGTTTTTTACATACTTCGTTTTTTAAAAGGAAACTGTTATCACTAAAAATTTTAAATCAATATTTTAGAGAAAAAATGGCAAAGCGTTATTTTGAAGGGTATGATGTGAAAATTGCCTTTTTAGAAGGGCCAGTTACGATGTTAATGTCAAGGATAGCTGATGTGGCATGGGTTCATAATGATATAGAAAAAGTTTTTGGGAATGATAATATAGCAAGGAAAAAGTATCAATTATATGAAAAAATTTACTCGATGTATAAAAAAATAGTGTTTGTTTCCGTTGATAATTTGAATTCTTTTAACAAATTTTATCAAAATGATAGTGAAAAAATGGTAATTTATAATTATTTAGATGAAAAAAAGGTAAAAGAAAAGTCCTTTGAGAAAATTGAATTTCAAGTGGATAAGGAAAAGTTAAATTTTGTTGTTGTTGCTAGGTTGACGAAGCAAAAAGGACTTGAGCGCTTGCTTGATGTACATAATGAATTAATAAAACAGGGATTAAAGCATCATATTTATGTTATTGGTGATGGTCCATTAAAGATGGTACTAAAGGAAAAAATAGAAAATCTTCGTGTAAAAGACACGTTTCATTTGTTAGGAAAAAAGGAAAATCCTTATCCTTATATGAGATGTGCTGATGTATTTATGCTTCCTTCTTTATATGAGGGGTATCCTATGGTGTTAGTAGAAGCAAAAATTTTAGGAAAATTTATTTTGGTTACGAACACTGCTGCTAAGGAAGTGGTTGAAGGTTATCAAAGAAGTTTATTAGTGGAAAATTCGGCTTTAGGCATTAAAAAAGGAATGGAAAAATTAATTAAAGAGGGATTTTTAGATGAGGATTTGGAAGGGGAATGTTATTCTAGTAGAAAATCACTTGATGAGGTGATAAGATTAATTGAAGAGGTGAAATGATGTTAAGTGTGGTTACAGCGACATATAATCGATCAAAGTTATTGCCAAATTTGTACGCAAGTATTTTAAAAAACAGGAAGAAGAAAGGGGATATTGAATGGGTTATCATTGATGATGGGTCAATGGATGATACTAAGTATCTTGTCAAAAAGTGGCAACAAGAAAAAAAAATTAATATTACTTATTTGTATCAAGAAAATCAAGGAAAGATGCAGGCGTTAAATAAAGGAATTCCACTTTGTCAAGGGGACTATATTATTGAGGTGGACTCCGATGATTATTTATTAGAAGATGTATTGGAGAAGATCGATAGCTATAATGGTTTATTAACTAAAAATAAAGGAACGTATGCCCTTGGTTTTTTAAGAAAAGTGGATAATGGGGTATCGACAAACTTTTCTCAAAATGGAATGATTAGCTCGATGTATGAGTTGTATATGAAACATAATTATCAAGGTGAAATTGCTTTAGTGTTTAAGCAAAGCATAAGAAAAAAGTTTAAGCATAAGTTGGAAAATGGGGAAAAGTTTATTACAGAAGCTAGGATGTATCATGAGATGGATAAAAAATATCAAGGGATTATATGCGTTAATGAGTATTTGGTAGGGGGAGTATATGAGCAAGATGGTTATACCAAAAATATAGCAGGTCTTTTTAAGAAAAATCCAAAAGGATATTATCAATATTTTTTAGAGATATTAAATTTTCCCAATCGTAAAGTTTCATTAAAAAAATATTGGTATGTGATAAAACAATATTTACTTTTTACACACTTGTTAAAGATGTCTAAAAAAGAATGTAAGCAAAACTTAGAAAAGTGGTATGATCGTTTGCTTGTTGGATGTTGTTATTTTGTGGCAAAGAAAAAGACAAAACAAGTTTTTTCAGATTCTATAGACTAAGAATATGATTTAAAAACTAATTTGAAAAAAAATAAAAAGATAAGAATTCCCTTTTTAAGAAGAAAAGAGCACAAATTTAAAGAAATTCCTCTAAGGAAAAAGATAAATTGGTGCTTTTTTGTTGGAAAATTTACTAAAAGTACTGTTTTACAAAGGAAGTAAAGTTTAGTATGATAGCCACATTAATTTAAAAAAAGGAGGCGTATCGATGAAGTAAACTGCAATGATGATGGAATCTTGTTAAGTAATAAGCTAGTATTTATTCAAATCTATGTTCCCAATTTATGGAAAAAATGGTATACTTTAGGCATCGATTGTTTAAGTGAGGAAGAAAAATATATTTTAACACTAGTGGAACCAAAGCTAGGGGTTTCACTTGAACTAGGGAAGGGTGATAAATTCATGGAAGAATATATCAATAAAGCAGTTGAAGTAATGAATGATTTTTCATTTGGAGAAGCATACGATAAAGAGTGGGCATTAAAAGACCAAGGACATCGTGAAGGAAAAGCTGAAGCTAATTAAAAAATGATAAAACATATGAGGGCAAATTATGATGTGGACTCTATTGTTAATATTACAGGAATTCCTAAAAATGGGGTTTTGTCTTATTTAGAAAACAAATAAAATATTTTATTAAGTTCTATTCATCAGATTAAAAATTTGCTATAATGTGAAAAGTAGAGGAGGATGAATATGGATCTCATCATCGGAATAGTGGTTTTTTCACTCGGCTTAGGTAGTGTCATTATTTTATTAATTAGAAAAGGAAAAAATAAAAAAATAGAAAACAATTTAGAAATAGTTCAAATGGATTATCAACAACTAAATGAAATGACGCCATTACAAGATATCAGTGATGTACCACTTTCTAATTTAGATAATCAAACAAAAGATAAAGTATATGATTTTACTAATCCCGAAGAATATAACTATTTAGAATCAGTAAAACAGCAAAACGTTGTACAAGAACAATCTCAAGTAAACCAAGATAGTAACCAAAGTATATCAAATCAGGTACAAGCTCCTGCAGTAAAGGGAAACAATTTTGCTATTCCTGATCAATTTGTTGGAGAATCACAAAATATTTATGAGGAACGAACATATAAAGATTGTCCAAAATGTGGAAATAAAGTAGATTCAAAAAGTGAATATTGTTTTCTCTGTGGACATAAATTTGAATAGCATCATTTTATTCATTATGTAAAATTATGTGATATTAAAAAAAGCGTTAACAGAATTTGGCAGTATGCTATAATATAGTGTGTAAACAAGGAGGAAAATATGTTACAGTTAAAAAACATTAAAAAAAGCTATAAAACTGGTGAGTTTATTCAGCATGCCCTAACTGGAATTAGTCTTGATTTTGAACAAAACGAATTTGTGGCTATTCTAGGAGCTAGTGGAAGCGGAAAAACAACCCTTTTAAATATTATTGGAGGTCTAGATCGTTATGATGAAGGAGACCTTATTATCAATGGAAAATCGACAAAAGAATTTAAAGATAGTGATTGGGATGCCTATCGAAATAATTGTATAGGTTTTATTTTTCAAAGTTATAACTTAATCGGACATATTAGTGTCTTAGATAATGTAGAAATGGGAATGACTCTTAGTGGAGTAAGCAGTAAAGAGAAAAAAGAAAGAGCTCTTGCTGTATTAAAACGTGTCGGATTAGAAGAACATGCGAATAAAAAACCTAATCAATTATCTGGAGGACAAATGCAGCGTGTGGCAATTGCTAGAGCCCTAGCTAATGATCCAGATATTATCTTAGCTGATGAACCAACGGGGGCATTAGATACTGAAACTAGTATCCAAATCATGGAATTAATTAAAGAAATATCTAAAGATAAATTGGTTATCATGGTTACGCATAACCCTGATTTAGCAGAAAAATATGCCAATCGAATTGTAAGAATGCAAGATGGAGAGTTAATTGATGATAGTGATAAGGAAAAACATACATCAAAGAAGATAGAATCATTTAAAATTAAAAAAACTGCCATGTCCTTTCTTACTGCTTTAAAATTATCTTTTCATAATATTGTTACTAAAAAGGGTAGAACTTTAATTACCGCTTTTGCATCAAGTATTGGAATTATTGGTATCGCTTTAATTTTAGCTTTATCTAACGGATTTGATATTCAAATTGATAAATTTGAGCAAGATACTTTATCCAGTATGCCGATTATGATTAGTGAGCAATCGATGGAAATGGATGAAGAAACCATGAAGAAAATGCAACCAAGCATGGGAGTAGAAGACGATGATTATCCAAGTGAAAAATTTGTCTATCCACAAGTTCCTATCACCGAATTAATTACTCATAAAAATAATTTAACTAAAGAATACATGGAATATATTGAAAAATTAGATGCCAATTTAATTGCTGGGATTAGTTATTATCGTGCAACAGGAATGAATTTAATTACTAAAGTAGGTGATCAATATAAACCGCTTGATGTAAATAGCCTAGGTTTAGTATCTATTCCTAAAAAATTAGATGAAACTTCTACTAGCGGAGTAGTTGAAGATAATTATGATATTTTAGCAGGAAAAGTTGCCACCAAAAAAGAAGAATTAATGTTAGTTGTCGATTCTAAAAATCATTTAGATACTACTTTATTAGAAGCATTAGGAGTTGATGCATCAAAGAAGCAAATTTCCTTTGATGATTTATTGAATATTGAAATAAAATTAATATTAAATGATGATTATTATCGTAATTTAGGAACTTACTTTACAATTAATTCTAATTTTCAAGAATTATATGAAAGTGAAAATGCTCTTACTTTAAAAATAGTTGGAATTGTACGTGGTAAGGAAGATAAAAAGTTAATGACTTCTGGTTCAGGACTTACTTATACAGAGAGTCTAGTTGATTATATTATTGAACAAAATAGTAATTCAAATATTGTTTTATATCAAAAAGATCAAAATTATAATGTTTTAACAGGCCAACCTTTTACTAATGATGAAGAAGGAGCAACGATGAAAGAAAACATCTTAGCCTATCTTGGTGCTGATACTACCCCTTTAGCCATTAGTATATATCCAAAAGATTTTGAAACTAAAGGTAAAATTTTAAATTACTTAGATAAATATAATGAAGGAAAAGAGTTAGAAGATAGTATTCAATATATGGATTTAGCAGCTGCTATATCTTCTTTATCAGAAAACATTATGGATGCGATTACTATCGTTTTAATTGCTTTTTCTGCGATTTCCTTAGTTGTATCATCGATTATGATTGGTATTATTACCTATATTTCCGTATTAGAGCGAACAAAAGAAATTGGTGTATTAAGATCCCTTGGTGCAAGAAAAAAGGATATTCGCCGTGTATTTAATGCGGAAACCTTTATTATTGGTGTTACCTCAGGTGCTTTAGGTATTATTATTGCAAGAATTCTAGTTATTCCAACAAATATTATTATTGAAAATATTACTGACTTAGGGAATGTTGCTAAATTAAATCCACTTCATGCTTTAGCCTTAATTACCATTAGTGTCATTTTAACGGTAATTGGCGGATATTTACCAGCTAGAATGGCTAGTAAAAAAGACCCAGTAATTGCCCTTAGAACGGAATAAAAATAGAGAATATAAAAAAGGATTTAGCAAGACGTCGTTAAATTAGGAATGTAAGCAATATTACTATGTCTTTTAATTAATGACGATTAGCGACTTTTTGAGGTATAAAATATTTACAAATTATCATAATTTAGTTATAATAATAAAAGAATAGGAGAATAAAGAATATGGAAGATATAAATATTAAAAATGGTGCCCCGAGTTATGCGAGCCCTCAGGATATTGCGGATCAATTATTTAGGGAAGTAAATGCTACGAAACCAATTAACCCTTTAGATGTAGACATAAAAGAAGCTGCCCCAAGTTACGCAAGTCCTCAGGATATTGCAGATCAGTTATTTAGGGAAGTAAATGCTACGAAACCAATTAACCCTTTAGATGTAGACATAAAAGAAGCTGCCCCAAGTTACGCAAGTCCTCAGGATATTGCAGATCAGTTATTTAGGGAAGTAAATGCTACGAAACCAATTAACCCTTTAGATGTAGACATAAAAGAAGCTGCCCCAAGTTATGCTAGCCCACAAGATATTGCTGATCGAGCAATGCGTGAAGTAAACATAAATGATATAGAATCAACTTCTACAATAAAAAAAAGCGATGGTTTATCTCTTGGCCAACCATTTGATGTGAATCAAAATACTATTAAACGACCGACTTCTCAGGATGTTATTGATAGAATGATTAGAGAAATGGAACGAACAGACTTAGTAGAAAATAATCAGTTAGAAAATCAATCTATTCGAAGATAAAATAAAATGAGTAAACACTGAAAATGGTGTTTACTTTTTCATTCTTACTTACTTTTGTCTTTATTTTGCCCTTTTCAACCTCATCAAGAATATGCTATAATGAATTAGAAGATGATGAGGAGGCATGAAGATGGATGTAGATACAAGTAATATACAAACTCATATTCAAAATATAGTACGCAAGTATGGAGAAGATAAAATTAATCATATCGTTATGTTACTAGAGAATTATTATACCTTATCTTACGATATCAAACGTTTGGGAAACGAAAAAATATCGAATTTGCCTATTCGCACTAGTCAAGCGATACAACAAATTTTTGATAAAGAACAAGAAAAACAAGAAATCATGAAACAAATTACAGCGTTGTCTAGTCAGCTGTCTATGTTTAATGAATTAGTCCAATTGTGTCAAATTAACCCGACTTATTATAAACAAATGACACCAGCATTTATTGAAGGAAAATTAATGGATTGTGGATTAGATCAAGAAAGTGCAGAACTGTGTTCTATGGGACTCATTTACCATCATTTATTAAAAGATCCAGTTTTAGTTGCTAATCCTAAGAAAATTATTGAAATTTCTACTGAATTAGAACGAGAATATCAAGCTAAATTAGGAGATCATTTGTCTCCAATGCCTCGTTTAATGAGCATATCTAAAGAAGAAGAAAAAGAAATTGAGCATTCCCTAGATCAAAAATTAATTATGCAAAATATTTTAGCACAATACGGCTTATCTATTGAAAACTTTAAAGATAGTTTTAAAGGAGGAAGGCGTCGTAATTACAAAGAAATATTTTATGATTTTTGTGATAGTCAAAGCTTAGATGCTATGTTATCCTTTTTAAGCTTGCATAATATTTCTCCTGAAATTGTATACCATTACGTCGATTTAATTAGCAAACGGGTAAATATTAAACATGTTGAAGAGGTATATGAAGCACTTACTAAAGTCAATAGAAAATTAGATGATTTACCTCTTAATGCACTTGTATTATTACAGGCAAATCCTAGTGATATTTACGATTATGAAAAAATATGTAAAAATTATGAAGTCTCTATTGATGAAATTCATTTTTCCACATTCTGTTATAATGCCAATACTGTGTTTAATAATTTAGATTTATTAAGCAGATATGATGTCACTTATATTTTAGAAAATAATCAAAGTATATTACTTAGCAGTAGCGAATTATTAGAAGCAAAACTAGAAGTGTTAAAAAACTATGGTTATCATCAATTACACGATCAGGTAAATTCTAGCAAATATTCTTATCGTATCCTAGGTTACACTTATGGTATGTTAGTTAGCATTTTAGATAAAATTATTGAAAAAAATCGCTCTTTCTATTTTCAACAAAATCCGTCATTATTATTACAAAATATTGAATTAGTACTACAATTAATGGACTATTTTGAAGAAGAAAATTTAAGCTTTTACGATGATACTGGTTCATTAAATCCAATTTTTTATCAAACAAATTACGAAAATTCTTCTTATCAAGAAATTTATCAAACCATTCGTAAGACTGGTTTTAGAAAAGAAGAATATTTACATATTATTGAGCAACAGCATAATTTAAGTCGCTATTTTAAAAAGCTAGATGAATTTTACAAAAAATATGATCAATATTTTGATGAAATCACTTTAAATAAAGATCATATGAATCAACATCAAAAATGTATGTTAAGAATGGATGAACAATATTTAAGTGATGAAGTGGATCAAGTTTATATCATTAATGGTGTGCGAGTATCTAAAGAAAAACTATCTCGCAATTTAATGATTTTACTAGATATGGCGAACGCTAAATTAGATACTGCATTATTTTCATCAATTTTATATGAAGGAATGTATGATATCAATCAAATGCAAAAACTTCAAGAAAAAATTTTTGGATTAGAAGGGTAGGAAATGATGATAAATTTAAAGAAGTTGAACTTTACTAATGAAGAGTTAAGACAATTACAACAATATCTACCTTCGACCATTGACTTAATTATGGATTATCGATTAAACGTCATTGAAAATTTACAATATTTAAAAGAAGTTGGTGTTACGCGTTATAAAGAAGTATTATTTTCATTTCCTGATGTACTTTTCCAAGATAATGTAAAATTGCAAGAAAAATTTGGAAAATATCAAATGGAACCACTTTTAGAGTTACTAGCACAAGATATTTCCTTAATTGAAAAATTATAAAAAAGAATTTTAAGTAACATTACAAACTATTTTCTCAATAGAACTTACATAATTGAATAAATTTTTACAAATAACAGGAAGTTTTTCTTGTTTTTTTAGATAAAATGTGTCGTAAAAATTTTGAAAAATTAAATTATTTTATGTATAATATTTACTACTTAAGAAATCCATTTAAATAGGGAGTGATTTTAGTGAAGCAATTAGAATATGAGTTGTGGGTACAATATCATTGACCATTAACAAAAGAAGAATATTCTATACTAGATGAGTGTGATTTAGCAATGCACTTACTTGTGCCAACTTCTACTTTATTAAAAATGTTAAGAAGCTTAGGAGTTGAAAAATTAAAAAAATTAGCGCTTTCTTATGATGATCTTTTAATGCTAGCAGAAACCTTTAGAGTACCAGTAGAAGTAATGAAAATAAAACTTGATTATATAAAAGAAAACTCAAAGGAAGCCATTAAGGAAAAGTTTTTAAAAAAAGGTAATGTAATATTTGTAGACTTTAGATAATCATACTAAAAATACGTCCGTTATAGAAAAATAATTCAAATATAATGTAATTTTCTTTCTTTTTTTTAATAATAATTATTGAGAACCTTGTATAAAAACAAAGACAATTTATCAATATGTATATGGGAAAAAGAGTTTCCTAGAAAGAAAAATAAAACGGCGAAATTTGACAAATGTGTGATTTTATAGTAAAATACATACTTGTCACGTTAATAAAGAGGTGTTTAAAATGTTTTACAATGAAGAACAAGCAATAAAAGCGTGCGAAGAGGCACCCTCGTTAATTTTTGAATTATTAAAAGAGGGGCATATCGAATTACTAGATAAGATTTTATCTATGAAGTTAGTAGATATTAATACTTGTGATGATATGGGTAATGATATTGTTACACGATTATTAAAAGCAAAACAATATTCATTAGTGTTAAAACATATGAAAAATAAAAACTGGGATATCAATCATCAAAACCAAGATGGAGATACCTTTGCACATATCTTGGCATCCATTCATTATGTTAATGTCATAGAAATCATTAATCAATTAAAAATGAATCCAAATTTTATGCCAAATATCAAGAATAATAAGGGGGAAACAATTCTTGACAAATCTATTAACGATCATTACATTTATACGACCGTTAAAATCCTTGAGGATGAGAGATTTACAAACATTGATTTGCTATCCTTTAAGAATTTATACGAAACGTATATAAAAAGTAGTAATTACGGAAAATATTCTAAGTTAACGAACTTAGAAGTTATTCTAGAACGCTTGGAAGAAAAAGCATTGCTTCCTAAGATGTCTAAGTTGTTATTTTATATTAAAAATAATTTAGAATTAATCAAAGAAGAAATTATGGGAAATAATCCAAGCCAAATGGATCAATTGATTCATAGTTTACTAGAAGAAAATGAATAATAAGGATACACTTTAAGTAAGATACTTAGGCGTATCTTTTATTTTTTGTCATCTTTCGCTAGAAAAGTTAAAAATTCTTGTGTTTCTATTACTTTTGGGGTATATTATTAAAGAAACGGATGTGATAATATGCATTTACCTACTTATCAAGAAGCAAAAACGATGGATAAAAAAAATTATGAGAAAAAAGAATTTTTCTTAAATCCAAAATTAGTTCATCGATACCATGGAACTTATCATTTAAAAACTTATGGATGTCAAATGAATGAACATGATAGCGAAAATATTAAAGCAATGCTAGAAGAATTAGGATTTACTCAAGTAGATGATTATGAAAAAGCAGATGTAGTATTATTAAACACATGTTCAATTAGGGAAAACGCTAACAACAAAGCTTTTGGTATGTTAGGAAGATTAAAACATCTAAAAGATGAAAACAAAGATATAGTCGTGGGACTTTGTGGTTGTATGGCTCAAGAAGAAAAAGTGATTCATGATATTTTAGAAAAGTATCAGTGGATTAATTTTGTTGTAGGAACGCATAACTTATATCAATTACCAGAAATTATTGCTAAAGTACTAGAATCAAAAGAACAACAAATAGAAGTATTTTCACGAGAACAAGACTTAGTGGAATCACTTCCTGTTAAAAGAGATAATCCCTATAGTGCATATGTAAATATCATTTATGGCTGTGATAAATTTTGTACTTATTGCATCGTTCCTTACACTCGAGGTCGCCAACGCAGTAGAGCCAAAGAAGATATTTTAAAAGAAGTTCATCAATTAATAAAAGATGGGTATCAAGAAGTAATCTTATTAGGACAAAACGTGAATGCTTACGGAAAAGATTTAAATGATAATTATGATTTAGCTACGTTACTAGAAGAAATTGCTAAAACAACGATTCCAAGAATTCGCTTTGTGACTAGTCATCCGTGGGATTTTACTAAAGAAATGATTGAAGTCATTAGTAAGTATGATAATATTTGTCCAAGTATTCATTTACCCGTTCAATCAGGAAGCAATAAAGTTTTAAAATTAATGGGTAGACGTTATACTAAGGAACAATACATTGCATTATTTGATGAATTAAAAAAGAAAAAGAAAAATTGTGCGATTTCTACTGATATTATTGTAGGATTTCCTAATGAAAGTGATGAAGAATTTCAAGATACTCTAGACTTAGTAGACTATTGTCAGTTTGATAATGCTTTTACGTTTATTTATTCCCCTCGTTATGGAACTCCTGCTGCTAAAATGAAAGATAATATTTCAAAAGAAGTAAAAGAAGCACGGCTTCAAAAGTTAAATGAAAAAGTAAATCAATATTTCCTAAAAAATAATCAAGCTTTAATTGGAAAAACAGTAGATGTTTTGGTAATGGGAAAGTCAGAGAAAAAGGACGGATTATTTTACGGATATACCGATACAATGAAACTGATTAATTTTAAAGGAGAAAATGAAAATATTGGAAAAATCGTCTCTGTTAAAGTATTAGATGCTAAAACATGGAGTTTAGACGGAGAAATAGCAAATGGATGAGTTATTAAAAGAGTTTGATAAGTTAGTAGAATATATAAAAAATTCAGATTGTTATTTAGAATATCAAAAATGGAGGGGTGTTATTAGTAAGGAAGATGAACTCATTTGTTTAATCGAGAAGATTAAAAAGTCACAAAAAAAATTAGTAAATAATGTATATTATCATCGCGAAAATGTAGAAAAAGCCAAAGAAGAATTGAGTAATCTTAACCATCAATTAGAAAACAATCCAAGTTATCAAAATTATCTTTCTTCATTAGATGAATTAAATCAATTAGTATATGCCATAAAATATCAATTAGAAATGGTACTAGATAAAGTAAATATTAATCTCTTAGACGAGCTTTAACATAAGTTTCGTCTTTTTAAATAAAAAATTAACAACCTTTCAATTTTTAGCACAATTGTATAAGAAAAAGCATAAAGTAGATTGAGGAGGGATAAGATGGCTAATTATAAAGAAATTGTTACAAAAGCTGTTATTGGAAAAGGAAAAAAGGTATTTACGACAACACATTCGATAACGGTAGATCCTGTTCCTACAACGATACTTGGCTGTTGGGTAATTAATCATAACTTTAAAGGAAATAAAATTGGTGATTTAGTGACAATCGATGGTAGCTATGATATTAATATTTGGTATTCTTATGATAGCGATACCAAAACGGAAGTAGTACGCCAAACGAATACATATCAAGAAACAGTAAATGTAAAAAAACGTGAAGATGATGATATTTCAAATGAAGAAATTATTGTTCGTAGCTTAAAACAACCAAGTTGTACCAAAGTTGAAATCAATAATGGAGCAATTCATTATACAATTGAGAAGGAACTAGGAATTGAATTAGTTGGTGATACAAAGGTAAAAATTGCAATCGACCCAGAAGAAGATCCGTGGGATGATATTATTGATGATAACGACTTAAAAAATATCGAACAACAAATTGATAATGAAGTAACGGAAGATTTTTTGGAATAGTGTTAGCAAAAAATACTTGACAGACCTTGCTCAGACGGTTATAATGTTAGTCATAGAAATGAAATGGAGGAATTATCATGGCAGTTAAAATTCGTTTAACAAGAATGGGTGCGAAAAAACATCCAAGTTATCGTATTGTTGCAACTGATTCAAGACGTAAAAGAGATGGAGAGTATCTAGAGCAAATTGGTTTTTATGATCCGATTAAAAACGAAGTACGTGTTGATCAAGAATTAGCATTAAAATGGTTAAATGACGGAGCTAAACCTAGTGATACTGTTCGTAATATTTTCAGTCAAAATGGTATTATGAGTAAGTACGCTTCATCAAAGCAAGGTAAATAATGAGTAATCATTTAATTGAATTTACAGAATTTATTGTTAAGTCCTTAGTAGACTCCAAAGATTTGGTATCTGTTAAGGAATTTCCTACTAGTGAAGATAACACCATATTGCTAGAAGTTATGGTATCTAATAGTGATATGGGAAAAATTATTGGTAAAAAGGGAAAAACAGCTAACGCAATTCGTAATTTAGTTCAAATTGCTAGTAAGGAAAATAAAAAGGTAAAATTAAATTTTGATGCCTTTTAAGCTAAACAAAGTTGTTTGGCTTTTTTTATGATATGAAGCAACCAATTTTTTACAAAAAACAACTAAAAAGTGATGGATTGCTACTAGTAGAAAATTATAAAATACTACTAAAGGAAAGAAAAAAATATGAATAATAAATTTTCACAAAATTTAAAAAAACTTAGGAAAGATTATCATCTATCCCAGGAACAATTAGCAGATGAAATTGGTGTTTCTAGACAAGCAATTTCTAAATGGGAATCCTCACTAGCTTATCCTGAAATGGATAAAATCATTATATTATGTGATAAGTTTCACGTAAATATTGATGATTTACTTCATAAAGATATTAGAGAAATTAATGGAGAAGAAGAAAGAAATTGAATCAGTCCATTAATGACTTTTTAACTTATATCACTAATACCATTAATTTATTTAGTAGTATGAACTTAAAAAGTAAGTTAAAATGTTGTTTTGAACAATTTATCATCGTCATCATCTTATTGATTATCTCGTTGATCGTTGTTGTATTTGCTAGTTCTTTTAGCTATCACTTATTTAGTGCATTACCTAACCAAACATATCAATTTTTAGATCATTTGTTTCAATTTGTTTTTATCTTATTTTGTACTATTTTCTCAGTGATTATTTGGACACATATTTTTAAAACAAGGTATTTAGATTATTATAATCAGTTAAAAAATCAAATGAATGAAGAAGAAAGTCGGAAAAATGAATGGATAAAACCATCAAATACGATTATCGAAAATTCTAAAAAGTCAATAAGGGAAGAAGAAAATCTTATAAAACAGAAAAAGGAAAATAAAATTATCATTCGTGATCCTAGGCATAGTGAATATCGATTTATTAATAGTTTATTTAAAGTGATGATTGGAATCATTAAATTCTTTATGTTATTCTTTTGTCTATTCTTAAGTTTTGCTTTAGTCTTTTTCGTAATATTATTAATACTTTCTTTTCTAATTAGCAAAACAGGTTTAGTTTTTCTAGGAGCATTATTGATGATTTCATCTTCTATCATCGTTGATATTATCTTTCTTTTGGGATTATTAACTTTGTGTTTAATCGAAAAAATGATAAGAAAAAAATGATTTGGGGATTTCTTTTTTCTTTAGTTGCCTTTGGAATGGGGTGTGGACTAGGTTTTATTGGTACACTTGATTTTGAAATGTTAACCAATAATGAAGGAATGCTAAAAAAAGAGGTAAGAGAATATCAAATGAGAGATGATTTATTTTTTTACTTACATGAGAAAATAGATTTTGTTTATGTAGAAATGCCGATAGAACAAGTTAAAATTGAGTATACCATCAACCAATTTTGTAATTTAGGAGATTATTCAATGGAACAAGGTGGAATTCATCTTTTTACTTCTTGCGAAAATGCAATGAAAATGATAAGAGAATGGTTAAGAGAATTCAACGAAAAAAGAATTATTCCTATGAATAATGATATCAACCAAATTGTTGTTTATGCTTCTAGCGAGAATATTGAGAAAATTCAAAATAATTTAAGAAAATATCACTATTATTAAAAAAATCAACCCTTTTATTAATGAAGTCTTGACAGGTTAAGATAGCCTTATTATAATAATTCAAAAAGGTGAGAAAATTATGCTAGATGTAGAAAAAGAAATAGAGAATATTTTCTTTGAAAAAAGTTTTCCCATTTTGGAAAAAGAGTTATTAAAAAAGACCCTTTTATTAATTGATGAATGTTATCAGGAGCAATTAGCAGGCGAAAAGGAAAGCTACGTTAGAAGGTATATAGATATAGTAAAAAACTTAAAAGGGTGTGCAGTTATTCAATTGGAAGAGTTAAATGATTTGTTCGAGATTGCTGAAATTTTTAAAAAGGGAATAAGAAAGCAAGAAAAAGGGAATTTAGAATATAAAAATGGATTATATTTACCAAAGAAAGATGGAAATTACGTGGCAACTTTTACTGGTTTTGCCTGGAATAAAGAGAAGATGATTTTCTTATTGGATGAGAAAAATACCTTAAAACTTTTACTTACTTGTTACCACGAATTATCTCATTTACAAGAAGGATGTTATCCCTTTTTTCTACCTTTAGATTTTCCTTTAAGAAACGTGTTATTAAAAATGTTTTCTGAAGGGCGCGTTGGATTAAAAGAAGAAATCTTAAATATTGAGCGACCTTATTATTTAGAGCAAATCGAAGATGACGAATGCCTTTTATCGATCAAAGCGGTTCATCATTATCCCTTATATAGTTTATTGTATCAATTTTTAACTTTAATTTTTGATTATCAAGTACTAGAAAAATTAAGCTCTAATAATGATATAAATTTAGATATGAGAAAAGAATTAAAAATAAATTTTAAACAGATTCCTGTGGATAAAATTTTTGGGTATTTACTTTATCTATTAAGTTGTTATCATCGTATTTCCAAAAAAACTTTACTATTATATTTAACTAGACAATCATGTGATTTATCTATTTTATCTACCGTAAAAGATGCATCAATTTTAAAAGCGATTATTTTTTTAGAACAACTTGCAATAAAATTATCAAGGGAAGACCTAGGAAAAAAAGTACACCTAGAAAAACTGCAAGATAATTATTTTATTGAAAGAAAAGAATGCCTTTACATATTAAGCGGTAATAAAAATAAGGAATTACTAAAGCGTAAATGATTAAACTATCCATTAAAAAGTTTTTATAATATAAATTGTCAAGTAAAGATAAATGTATTATAATTAAATAAGTTAGGTGGTGTTATATGGCAGCGTTAGAGAAGAATATTCCTTATCATGTAGGGATTATTATGGATGGAAACGGTAGATGGGCAACAAAACGTGGTTTAAAACGTAGTATGGGACACAAAGAAGGAGCTAAAAACTTAAAAACTTTAGTCGAACATATTTTTAAATCTGGGGTAAAGGTTCTTAGTTTATATGCCTTATCATCAGAAAACTTTAAACGAGATAGTGAAGAAGTGAATGATTTAATGAATTTATTCATGGAAAATTTTAAAAAAGAGTTTTCTTATTTAAAAGAGCAAAATATAAAGGTTGTGTTTTCTGGTCGACGTGAACCTTTAAGAGAAGATGTTTTAGCAAGCATGGATAAAATTACTAAAGAAACAAAAAATGGAAACTTGGCTATTTTAAACATTTGCCTAAATTATTCAGGACAAGATGAAATTGTCGATGCAACAAAAAAAATTGCTAATTTAGTTGTCAATAAAGAACTTGCTATTAATGAAATCAATAAGGATACAATATATCATTATCTTTATCAGGATTTACCTCCAGTAGATTTCATTATTCGTACCAGCGGAGAATATCGAATTAGTAATTTTTTACTTTATCAAGCATCTTATGCTGAATACTATTTTCCTAAAGTCTACTTTCCAGATTTCAATCAAAAAGAGTTTGACATGGCTCTAATGGAATATCAAAAACGCAATCGTCGTTTTGGAGGTAATGCAAAATGACTAGAATCATTAGTTCAGTCTTATTGATATTAATTTTTTTCCCCATTCTTTTTCTCGGTGGGAATGCCTATGCTATTTTAATGACTATCATCGGATTAATGGGACTATTTGAACTATTACACATTCGAGAAAAAAAAAGAGAGTTTCCCTTTTTAATTAAAATATTTGCTTACTTGCTAACTGCTTTCTTCATTTTATCTAATCATCAAACAAAAGCATTTATCTATCAGTTAGATTATCGCGTAATGAGCTTTATTATGTTTGCCCTTTTAACCCCTTTAGTATTAATTAACGATCAAAAAAAATATAATGTTAGTGATAGCTTATTCCTAATTGGCTCGGTGTTATTTATAGGATTATCTTTTAATCTATTGATTTTAACTAGAAATATGGGGTTATATTACGCCTTATATTTGTTTATTATTACAATTATTACAGATACCTTTGCTTATTTTGTTGGGAAAATGGTAGGAAAACATCCGCTTTCATCAAAAATATCACCAAAAAAGACTGTTGAAGGACTAATTGGCGGTGTAGTAATGGCAACAATTTTATCAACGATTTTCTATATAACAACAATTGATCCTAATATTTCCCTTTTAAAAATTGGAGCAGTTAGTTTATTCTTAGCACTCATCGGGCAATTAGGGGACTTGGTATTCTCATCAATTAAGCGTTATTTTGAACAAAAGGATTTCTCAAGTATTATTCCAGGACACGGAGGAATACTTGATCGCTTAGATAGCATGATTTTTGTGATTTTAGCCTTTATTGTTGTCTTATCAATTTTATAGGAGGAATGTTATGACAATCATTTATTTTATTTTAATTTTAGGAGTAGTTATTTTAGTTCATGAATTTGGACATTTTCTATTTGCAAAACTTTGTGGCATCTATGTTTATGAGTTTTCCATTGGTATGGGGCCTAGATTACTTCATAAAAAAATTGGGGAAACAGAGTACTGTCTACGCTTGATTCCTATTGGAGGATTTGTTCAACTAGCAGGAGAAGAAGTAGAAGATGATGATAAAGTTCCTAAGAATAGAAAATTACAAGCAAAAAAACCTTGGCAAAGATTTGTAACGATGTTTTTTGGAGCAGGATTTAACTTTATTTTTGCGATTATCCTTTTATTCTTCGTTGGTCTAATTTGGGGAGCCCCTAAGATGGATCCAATTATTTCAAACGTTGAAGCTAATTATCCAGCAAGTGAAGCGGGAATAGAAAAAGGGGATAGGATTATAAAAATCAACAAGAAAAAAGTGAGTACTATGGATGATGTTTCTATTTACTTAACCTTAGCTAATCCTGAAAAAGCAACTGAAATCGTAGTAAAAAAACCTAGTGGAAATACAGTAGTTTATCAAGTAAAACCAAAAAAAGAAAAAGTAGATGATAATGAAGTATATCGTTATGGCATTGGTTTAGTCACAGAAAAAGAACACGGATTTTTAGCATCCATTAACTACATGGGAAGAAAGACAGTATCCTTATTTAAGCAAATGTTCATTACTGTTAAAGGTCTATTTACTGGAGGTGTAAAGGTAAATCAATTATCTGGGCCAGTGGGAATTTATACCATCGTTGGAGAGCAAACAAAAGCAGGACTTGCTAATGCTTTATACTTGATAGCATATTTAAGTATAAATGTTGGATTTATTAATTTACTTCCATTACCTGCCTTTGATGGAGGAAGAATTTTATTCTTAGCGATTGAAAAAATAAAAGGAAGTCCAGTGAAACCTGAGACGGAAAATATGGTACATACGATTGGATTTTTCTTATTGATGGCCTTAATGGTATATATTACGTTAAATGATATTTTAAGATTATTTTAAGGATAGATGATTAATGTCTATTCTTTTTAAATATTTTAAAATATTGATGTAGTTTTTGATTTTGTAGACAATTATAATAATAGTGAGGTTTATCTAGAGAAATTTTCAAATTTATGTTAAGATAATAACCAAAAGGAGACTCGTCATGGTAGTAAGTGTTTTAGTAGAAATTACAAGTAGAAATACCGATAAGATGTTTGATTACGTGGTACCTGAAAATTTATTAGAAAAAATCAAAGTAGGCGTTCGTGTAGCGGTTCCTTTTGCTAGTCGTATCATCCAAGGATTTATTTTAGAAATGAAAGAAGAATCAGAATATCAAGAATTAAAAGAACTTATTGAAGTAATTGATAAAGATGTTGTTTTAACAAGTGAATTATTAAATCTTGGACAGTATATCAAAGAAACGACCTTGGCTACTTTGATACAATCTTATCAAGTAATGCTACCTAAAGCATTAAAAGCAAGTAAAAAAAGGAAGACCACCATTAAGTATGAACGATGGTTTCATCTTGCTATGGATAAAGAAAGTGCTCTTAACTTAGCAAAAAATGAACAACAAAAAGAAATAATTTTAAAAGTGGATGAGGAAGGGGAGGTGCTATATCAAAATTTAGTGATGATTTCACCTTCTTCTGTTAAGACTTTAGTAAATAATGGTATTTTAAAAGAGGAAAAAAAAGAATGCTACCGCTTAGCTCATTCTAATTTAGAATCTTCTTTTACTCACCTTTTAACCCAAGAACAAAAGCAAGTAGTAGAAAAGGTTTTAACTAATAGCAAAAGGACGTATCTTCTTCATGGGGTAACGGGAAGTGGGAAGACTGAAGTTTATATGGCTTTAATTGATGAAGTATTAAAACTAGGAAAAACAGCAATCGTTTTAGTACCAGAAATCTCGTTAACACCTCAAATTATTGCGCGTTTTAGGTCGCATTTTGGAGAAATTATTGCTATTTTACATAGTGGATTAAGTGATGGAGAAAAATATGATGAATGGAGAAAAATTAGTCGCGGGGAAGTGAAAATTGTCATTGGAGCTAGAAGTGCTATTTTTGCTCCTTTAGAAAATATTGGTATAATCATTATTGATGAAGAACACTCCACTACCTATAAACAAGAAAATAACCCAAGGTATAATGCAATAGATATTGCATTAAAAAGAGCTAAAACGCATCAATGCCCCGTTGTTTTAGGAAGTGCTACCCCATCATTAG
Source organism: uncultured Mycoplasmatota bacterium (assembly GCA_948466735.1). Taxonomy (GTDB): domain Bacteria; phylum Bacillota_I; class Bacilli_A; order RF39; family UBA660; genus CASRZP01. Next base: position 32,809 of record CAOKBR010000004.1, read on the forward strand.
AGTCTTACGCTAGAGCAAAAAAAGGAGTTTATCAACTTTTAGAGTTACCGCATCGCGTAAATGGAAAACAAATGCCCAAGGTTCACCTTATTGATAAAGGAAAAATTAATAGTAAGGCATCCCTTTATTTTTCTACTATATTGATTGATGCTATAAAGCTTCGATTAGAAAAGGGTGAACAAAGTATTCTCTTTTTAAATAAGCGAGGATATTCTTCTTATGTTACTTGTCAAAACTGTGGTTATACCGAAAAATGCCCACATTGTGATATTACTTTAACCTATCATAAATCATCAATGATGTTAAGATGTCATTACTGTGGTTATGCCATAAATAAAAAACGAAAGTGCCCAGTATGTCATCAAGATTCTTTTCGAGACTTAGGTACTGGAACCGAACGCTTGGAAGAAGAAATAAAAAAGTTATTTCCTACTGCTAGAGTAGTCCGCATGGATTTAGATACAACAACATCTAAAGGAGCCCACGAAAAAATGATTTATGCCTTTTCAAAACATGAGTATGATATTTTAATTGGAACCCAAATGATTGCTAAGGGACTAGATTTTCCGTTAGTGACTTTAGTTGGTGTGATTAATGCAGATACTTCACTAAATATTCCAGATTTTAGAAGCGGAGAGTACACTTTTCAATTATTAAACCAAGTAGCAGGTAGATGTGGTAGAAAGGATTTAGAAGGAGAAGTCTATATTCAAACCTTCAATATAGACCATTATGCCATTAAATTTGCATCCATTTCTGATTATCAAAATTTTTATCTTTATGAAATGAATTTTAGACGTCAATTAAAATATCCGCCATTTTACTATTTGACACTGGTGAAAGTGTTAAGTAAAAATGAACAAAAAGCACTTGAAATTTCGACAATTATTGCTAAAATTTTAAGACGGGACTGTAGAGAATGTAATGTTTTAGGACCTTCCATGAGTAATGTTTTTCGTATCAATAATGTCTATCGTTACTTGGTATTAATCAAATATAAAAGTGAACCAAAGCTATATGAAACATTAGAAAAAATTTTAAATCATTATAAAACGCAAGCTGAATTTAGTATCGAAGTAGATTTTAATCCTTTGTTTGTGTCTTAGAAAATAAAGGAGTAGAAGTATATCATATGATACTTCTTTTTTGTCTAAAAATGTCAATAAAAATTTTTTTTCTAAATCCGTGTAGATAATTAAATTACTTTCCAAGGATATAAATGGTGGGAAAAATCCGTCAAAAATATTTGCTAAGGAGGAATTGATGATGAATAGAAAATAAATAAAGCATTTTATAATAAGAAATAAGAGTATAGTTTAGATTATTATTTTTGTAAAATTTTACGTAAATTTTATCAAGTAAGCAATTGTATTTTTAAAAATTGTTTGCTATAATTATTTTAAGATAGAGTAGGTGATTGTGGTGAATATTAAAAATATTCTGCAAGATGATTTTGTTGTTAGCTTTCTTCATGAAGTATTAACTGATGAAAAAACGGCTAATGAACCATCTGTTGTTGCACCTAGTGGAGAGTTATATCGGACGAATCAATATATGATGTTAACCGTAATTGAATCATTAATTCGGTATCAAATTATCATGAAAGAAGATCAAGATACAAAACGTTTTTTAACTAATTTAAAACGTCAGTTTCATTATGTGCGTAATTATAAAGATATTATTTTACTTGCTAATTACTTAATTGCAGAAGAAGTTAGGAACAAATTGAATTTAAAAGAGATGGAAAGCAAGGAGAGCATTAGAAAAATTGTAGATTTCATTTATCATAATTATATTGAAGAAGGATATTGTTTCCATGCTTTTCCTTCAACCTTTGTAATGGCTATTAATGAAGAGGGATTGTATCCTGAGAGAAGTTATGGTTCACTAGATTTAATGAGGCAAGTCAATCAAATTTTTAAAGGATATCACTATAGCTTTTTTACTCAATTAGACCAACCTATTGCACCAGCGATATATATTACTGATAGCCCAGCAATGGCTTACTTTTATGGAATGCAAACACCTGAATATTTTTCTAAATTACTGGCAACATCCAATGCTTATCATGACGCTGAAAAATATGATTTTAACGCTTATTATCGAAAAGATAAGCGTGCTTGTATGAAAAATGTGGAAAATTTTTGTAATGAATTAGCACTTCCTGTTAAAGAGAAAAGCGTGGTTATGCGTTATGTAATTGAAGAGTGGAATAATTTGGACGCTAGTATGATGGAACCTTGTGTTGCCTTTATTAAGCGAAGTGCCATTGGACGGAATCAATTAAAAGAATACGATGTGATTTTAGAACAAGCGGGTAGTGAAGATATCGTTTATACAATTTCAAAAATTACCGAAAGTCGTTTTCCAAGAGATAAGCGATATACCAAAATTTTACCATTTGAGTTTGACATTGTAAAAATGCCTAGTTATAATAAGATACTAAAACAAGAAGTTATTTTAGATACAATTGAAGAAGTAGTAAGTGTACAAGAAGAAGTGACATTAGAGAACTTAGTAGAAGATAATTTAGAGGTAAAAGAAAATCAACTTGTTGTTGAAAACGTTTCTAATAAAGTAGAAGAAGACTATCAAAAGAATCAAAAGGTCAATTTAGGAAAAGCAAAGCCGCAAGCAGGATATGCTGATATTGTTGCCTTAACAGGATTATTTTGTATTACTTTAGGATTAACCATTACTATTATTGTCAACTACTTTCATTGATAGAGGGGGTAAAACATGAATTTACGTATTGTATTTATGGGAACACCAGATTTTAGTGTTCCTGTTTTAAAAGGATTAATTGCTAATTACGAAGTAGCAATGGTTGTTTGTCAACCAGATAAAAAGGTTGGAAGAAAACAAGAAATTGTATATCCTCCAGTAAAAAAAATAGCTCTTAGTCATCAAATTGAAGTGTTTCAACCAGAAAAGATTAGGAAAGATTACCAAAAAATTATTGATTGCAAACCAGATATTATTATCACTTGTGCCTATGGTCAAATTATTCCAAAAATTTTATTAGATGCACCAAAGTACAGATGTGTTAATGTCCACGCTTCTCTTTTGCCAAAGTTAAGGGGTGGAGCTCCTATTCATCATGCAATTATGGATGGATTAGAAAAAACAGGAATTACCATTATGTATATGGAAGAAAAGATGGATGCTGGGGATATTTTAGCGCAAAGAGAAACAGAAATTATGGATAGTGATACCCTAGAAACACTACATGATCGTCTAAGTGTGATGGGATGTAGTCTTTTACTTGATACTTTGCCCGATTTAATTTTGGGAAAAATCACCCCGATTAAACAAGACGAAGAACAAGTGAGTTTTGGATATAATATAAAAAGAGAAGAGGAATTCATTGATTTTAATCGTCCAACAAGAGAGGTGTTTAATCATATTCGCGGACTTAACCCACATCCATCTTCTTACGCCCTACTAGAGGGGAAAGAAGTGAAACTATTTGAGGTGAAAATTTCACAAAATCAAAGTAGAGGCATTCCAGGAGAGATTATTGATATTACCAAAAAATTTATGACGATTAAAACATTAGATGGTGCCATTGATTTATTTATCTTACAAAAAGAAGGTAAGAAAAAGATGAGTGTATTAGAATTTTTTAATGGAAATAAAAAAGAGGATTATATAGGAAAAGTATTTAATCAGTAGGGAGAGTTGTATGCAAACAGTAGTAATCACAGGTAGTGCTAGAGGCTTTGGGTTAGAAATGCTAAAATTATTTCGAAAAGAAAACTATCATGTTGTATTGTGCGATGTTTCTAATGAGCATTTAAACAATGCAAAAGTAGAGTTAGATAGGATTGATGGTAAGGGAAAGGTATTAGCTTATTTAGTTGATGTAACAAAGGAAGTACAAATTAGAGATTGTATTCAAAAGACCTTAAGTGAAACGGGAAGTATTGATATATGGATTAATAATGCGGGTGTGAATCAACCAAATGTAGCGTTATTTGAATTAGAAGAGTCTACCATTGATTGCGTAATTGATGTTAATTTAAAAGGAACGATTCTATGTTCTAAGTTAGTAATCCCAGTAATGCTAAAACAAAAACATGGACAAATTTATAATGTAGAAGGACATGGAAGTAATAATGCTAAGATTACGGGATTATCCTTATATGGTACGACAAAACGAGCGGTAACTTATTTTACAGAAGCTCTAGCATATGAAGCTAAGGAGTTAGAATTACCCATTCAAGTAGGAAAAATTGCACCTGGAATTATGATTACTAATTTTATTCATACAGCTTTAGGGGATGGAAGTAGTATTGAATTAGATGAAAAAACGAAGCGGGTTTATAATATTTTGGGAGATTATCCTTCTACCGTAGCAAAATTTATGGTAAGGAAAATCATCAACAACGATAAAAATAAAGTAAAATTTACATGGTTAACAAATAAAAAAGCAGCATGGCGCTTTATGACATCGTGGTGCAAAAGAAGAAATTTCTTTAAATAGGCGAAAATATCGGTATTAAAAACGTGTAATTTCTAGAGGAAAATACTAGAAAAATTAAAAATTAGTGAATTTAGTATTGATTTTTTGTATCTTGTTTTAAATTAAATAGTTACCATGGGCTGTTAAAAATTTACACAGCCTTTTAAATGTATCAATCTTTTTTGCAATTTTATATGAATTTTGCTATAATGACCTTGGAAGGTGTAGCAATGAAAAAAACGAATGAATTAGCAATTGAAGTAAGTCATGTTTATAAAACATTTAAGCAATATTATGATAAAGCCAATACCCTAAAAGAAAAATTGTTGTTCTTTAAAAAAAGAAGTGGAAATGATTGCTTAAAAATATTAAATGATATCAATATTACCATTAGTAAAGGTGAATCTGTGGCATTAATTGGTACTAATGGTAGTGGAAAAAGTACACTATTAAAATTGATGACTAAGATAATTTATCCTAATTCTGGAAAGATAATTGTCAATGGAAAAGTAGCTTCCTTACTAGAGTTAGGAGCAGGGTTTCATCCTGATTTCTCAGGGCGAGAAAACATTTATTTTAATGCATCTATTTTTGGTATGACAAAACAACAAATTGATAATAGAATTGATGATATTATTGCTTTTTCAGAGCTAGAAGATTTTATTGATAATCCCGTTAGGACTTATTCATCAGGAATGTACATGCGCCTAGCATTTGCAGTAGCGATTAATGTTTCAGCTGATATTTTATTAATTGATGAAATTTTAGCTGTAGGGGATCAACACTTTCAAGAAAAATGTTTTGCTAAGATTAAGCAGTTAAAAAAGGAAGGAAAAACCATTGTTTTTGTATCCCATTCGATGGAACAAGTCAACGAATTTTGTGATCGAGCAGTATGGTTATATAAAGGTAGTGTAAAAAAAATTGGCGCAACAAAAGAAGTATGCGATGAATATTTGAAAGTATGTGGGTGATGGACTTTGAAATTAATAAAAGATTTGTATCAATATCGAGAATTATTAAAAACGAATATAAAAAAGGAAATTCGGGGAAAATATAAAGGAGCATGGTTAGGGGTTTTATGGTCATTTCTAAATCCTTTATTGATGCTTGCTGTATATGCGATTATCTTTCCTTTAATTTTAAAAAATGATATTCCCCATTACACGATGTTTTTGTTTACTGCCATGATGCCATGGAACTTCTTTACTTCAACTGTTAATGGATGTTCTTATTCGATTATTGCATCAGGAAATATTATTAAAAAAGTATATTTTCCAAGAGAGATTCTTCCCATTTCGATAGTATTATCCAATACGGTAAATTTTTTAATTACTTGTATCATCATGGTCGTGTTTCTTCTATTATCAGGAGTAGGAATTACACCTTATATTTTGCTATTTCCAGTAATTTTAATTATTCAAGAAGTATTACTTTTTGGAATATCTTTTATCTTATCAGCAGTAACAGTGTATGCTAGAGATGTAGAACACATTGTAAATGTTGGTTTAATGGCTCTATTTTATGGAACACCTATAGTATACTCTTTATCGATGATTCCAATAGAGTTTAGAAAATTTATCTTTTTAAATCCAATGACATCGATTATCGAAGGATATCGTTCGATTTTGTTTTATCATACATGGCCAAACTTTATGCATTTAGGAATCGTATTTATCGTATCTATTTTAATCTTTATTGTAGGACTATTTATTTTTAGAAAATTAGAAAAAGGATTTGCGGAAGAACTATAATAAAAAAGAGGAAAGGAGTATTATATGAACTATTTTGTGAAGCTGGGAGAATCTTATAGTTATTTATTGTACGATTTTGCAAGATGGTTAATCGATGAACAAATTCGCCTTGGGAATGATACACTATATTTTTGTACACGTGAAGGAGAATTTTTTAAACAAGTTGTAGATTCTATTAATACAACATCATTGAAAACGGTATTACTTGAAGTTAGTAGAATGTCTACGTTTGCAGCTTCATTGGAAACTCCTTCCATAAAATCATTTGAGCGACTTTGGAGACAGTATACTCAAACAATGGAAGCATTTTTTAAGACATTAGATTTTTCAATAGAAAAAGTAGAAAAAATTTTAAACAAGTATAACTTAAATCGATATACTGTTATACAACTAGAAAACGATTCTATTAGACAATTTTTTTTAGATAAAACATTAGAAAATTTGTTAACACAGCACATTATAAAGAAAAAAGGGGAGCTTTTAACATACTTAGATAGTGTTGGTATTAATCAAAACAACAAGACAATAGCAATCGTTGACATTGGATGGAGAGGGAGTATTCAAGATAATTTAGCCCATCTATTATCCAAAACTACTATTTTAGGATATTATTTTGGATTAGCAAAGTTTATAAATGAACAACCACCTAATACAAAAAAAATAGGATATCTAAACCAATTATCGTGTGGGGTAAAATTTTTAACTTATGTGCCTATATGGGAAATGCTATTTAATAGTCCAAATGGTAGCGTTATTTCTTATCAAATATCTCCGTTAAAAGTTAACAAAAAAATAAAAATAGAAGAAAATGCAGTATTTGAAAAATGTACTAGATATGTCCAGCAAGGAATATTAAAAAAAGTGAATTTATATCAAAATGAAGAGAAAAATCCAAAAAGAATTATTAAAATATTAAAAAAAATTTATTTACATCCCAACAAAAAACTTGTACGGATGTACTTTACCTTAGTTCATAATGAAGAATTTGGTAAAGGTAAAGACTTGGAAATATCTTTAGAAAAAATCCCGCTAAAATTAGTTCTTAGCAGCGTCATTTTTAAAAAAAAGCGAATATTATTAAAAAATATTTTATTTCAGTCTACTTGGCTATATGGGTTGTTAACAAATGAAAATTTATCTTTTGTTAATTACTATTTTGATTATAGATTATTTAAATAATATTGTAAAGAAAGAAGAAACAACTTAAGTTTTGAAGAGGAAATTTAAAATGTTAAAGAAAATATCTATTATTATCCCTGTTTATAACACGGAAAAATATATCCGTAAGTGTTTAGAAAGTATAATACAGCAAACTTATTCGAATTTAGAAATTATTGTAGTAGATGATTGTACTAAGGATCATGCGATTGAAATTGTAGAAGAGTATCGGAAAAATGATAATCGTATAAAAATAATTCACAATGCTAAAAATTTAGGATTATTTCATACTAGAATAGAAGGAATAAAACAAGCGACAGGAGATTATATTGCTTTTGTGGATAGTGATGATTTTCTTAATTTAGATTATTATCGTATTTTAATAGATAAAATGGAAGATACTAATGCTGATATTGTCTATTCTACTACAGTTATAACATATGAACACAAACGTTATATTCATCAATTAGCAGAAGAAAATTTACCAAATCAGTTAGAAAATGAAAAAATTTTTGAATCATTATTAAAACAAAATGGTTTGAATTTTTCCTGGCATACTGTTTGGAACAAATTATATAAAATGGATTTATGGAAAAAAACATTGAATGAATATGAAAAAATACAAGGTCATCTTATTCAAACGGAAGATATAGCATTTACTATTCCCATTTTCTATTTTGCAAAAAAAATTGTAAAAGCAGAACATGCGTATCACTTTTATGTAAAAAATGAGAATGCTTCTACAAATAATACGACTAGTGAAAAGATATATAAAAATTTATCAGATATTATCAAAGTATTCAATTTTATAAATGAATTTATAAAAGAAAAAGGTTTAGATAAGTATTTAAATGATATAGAAGCTTGGAAAAAGCAATTATCGATAAGTTATTATAAGCAAATAAAAAAAATAAAAGATAATGCTAATGCATATAAAAAACTAGAGGAGTTAGACAAGGATTATAAAAATCAGGAACGACCTATGGATCAATATTACTATAGTATACAAGTCCCATTTAATGATACTTTAGATAAAGTGAAAAATAAAATTATTGATTCAGGTTGTAAAGTGGTAAGTTTTGATATTTTTGATACTTTATTATTACGTCCTTTTGCGAGTCCTACTGATTTATTTATTTTAATGAATGACTATTTTCGTCAATTGTTAAAACAAAACACACCAACACGTTTTTCTACAATTAGAGTAGAAGCAGAACAATTGGCAAGAGATAAGGCTTATAAAGAGAATAAAGAAGAAATTACTATTGATGAAATTTATCAGCAGTTACACGAAAAATATTCAATTGATGAAAAAATTTGTAAACAATTAAAGGAAAAAGAAATAAACTTAGAAATTAAATATAGTAAACCACGAAAAACAGCAAGAGAATTATACCAATTAGCAAAATACTTAAATAAACAAGTGTGCTTTACTTCAGATATGTATTTAACTGAAGATACAATTAGAAAAATGCTTTCTAAAAATGGTTATGCTATGGACAATTTGTATTTATCTTGTGTACAGCAAAAAACAAAATCAAAAGGAACGTTGTATGATTTAGTTGTTAAAGATTTAAATGTTTCTTATAAAGAAATAGTGCATATTGGAGATAATTATCAAAGTGATTATACAATGTCTAACAAAAAGGGAATGATAGGAATCTACTTTCCAAAAACGTATGATGTTTTTCGCAATCAAACAGAGGTTGAGACCAATGATTGTGGAAATATTTTACATGACATTTATTTTACACCTCATGATAGCAATATGTCTTATTCATTTTTAGGTATTAGGACAATGGAAGCAATGGTTGCTAATAAATTTTTTGATAATCCATATGTTTCTTTTCACCCAGAAAGTGATTTTAATGGAAACCCTTATTTTATTGGATATTATGCTTTAGGAATGCATGTTTATGGCGTGGTGGAGTATTTAAACAAGTTAGTAGAAGAAAATAATTATGATACTATTGCTTTTTTAGCAAGAGATGCTTATTTAATAAAAAATTGTTTTGATTTATATCAAAAAGATAATAAAAAATTGAATAGTGTTTATAGTTATGTATCAAGAAAATCATTGATGCCGTTGGTAATTCAAAATGAATTAGATTGGTTTAGAGTTCCTTACTGTGGTATAACGATTCAAAAATATAATCCTATTAGAATGTATAAAATGTTTGAAGTTATACTAGATGAATTGGATATTGCAACTACGTGTAAAAAGTTAAAGATAGATGCTAATGCCTATTTTTCTAATTCGTTAGAGTATGAATCTTTTGTAAGAAAGGTATTGATTCCTCATACTAATATAGATAAATTAAAAGATTATAGAAAAAGAATGAGGCAATACTTTATGGGAGAATATAAAGGGAATACTTTAGCTTTCGATATTGGATATAGTGGTAGACCTGAGTATATTCTCTCAAAATTATTAGAGAAACCAATATCAGCTTGTTTTATTCATATTAATGATGATCAGGCAATGGAATTTGAAAAACTTGGAAATTTTAAGATACATTCTTTTTATGATTTTAAGCCAACTATTACAGGAGGAATAAGAGAACACTATTTTTCTTCAACAGACGGTAGTTGTACTGGATATGACTTAGGGGAAAAAGAAATAAAACCAATTTTTAGAGAAAATAATATGGATTATACACAATTGCAAGTAATTCATTTATTACAGAAAGGCTGTATTGATTTTATGCAAGATATGGTAAATACTTTTGAAAAAATAAATTTGCCATATCGAAGAAGTGATATATCTTTACCATTAGAATATTATACACATTATTCAAAACCAGTAGATAAACAAATTTTTTCTACAACAAGTTTTGAAGATGATATGAATATTGGTGTTGATAGTATTGAAAAATGGTGGCCAACTTACGTGGTGAATGGAAGAAAAGATTTGTTACAAGATAAAATTAAAATTAAATCGCGTTATAAGCGAGCATTATATTATTTATTGTTTGAGCCATATCAATTTAAAGATAAGGTATATAATAACTTGGATCATAACGGAATATGCTTTAAATTGACTAAGAGAACATATAGAATATGTCGAGGAATAAAGGAATTTTTTATAAGAGGAAACAAAGATGAAAGGTAGTACAAAGCGCCATTTAATTGTATATATTATGCTGTTAATGGTATATTTAATTATTTGTTCTAATTTTTTAAGATTACATTATGCACAAGATACTTATAGTTTGATTGAAAATGGTTATCAAGTATATGCGAAACATTTCTTAGTTTCTGGAAGACTAATATCAGCTTCATATTTATATTTATCTTCATTTTTAAATTTATCGATAGAAACAAATTTGCGTATTTCCTATTTCTTGGGTGTTATCTTTATGTCAACAGCAGTATTTGTTTTATATTATTCAATTAAATCAAGAATGGAAAAATTGCCATTTTTTAAAGAGATTTTCTTGCTTTTTGCATCAAGTTTAGTAGTATATCAATTTTGTTCTATTGAGCTACTTTTGTTTGCAGAAAGTGCATCTATGGCTTTTGCTATGCTTATGCTTGTTCTTAGTGCAACATTATTTACTTCAAAAAAGAAATATCATTATTTATTCTCTTTTTTTACTGTTATATTAGCGGGAATTGGGTATCAAGGTGTTCTTAGCTTATTTGTTCCTTTAGTGTTTGTATTGTTACTTTTAGATAAGGAAAGAAATTTTAAAAAGACATTTATAAAATTATTTACTTCAGGAGTATTTTATGCTGTTTCATATTTGATTGTTTTGCTAATGATTAAGTTTTTTAGTAATTATTTCAATATCATTGGACGTGAGGTTTTTGTACCAAATTTATTGTATATAATTAAAACATATTTACATTATGGAAAGATATTATTAATTGATGGTATTTACGTTTTGCCTAAGTATTGGTATTCTATTGTACTAGTCATTGTTTCTTTAATACTATGTTTGTCGTATTATAAAAATAGAAAATGGTATATTGGAATTTGGAATGTTGCATTTTTAATTGGTATGTGTATCTTTTTTTCAATATTTCCTCTTATTTCTATGAAAGAAGGAACACAATATGTAGAACCTAGAATTGTCATTTCTTATGGTTCTTGTTTTGGATTGTTGTTTCTTTATTGGTTAATCAATAGTAAAATTTCTTCTAAAATATTTACATCAATAATGACTAGCATAATGTTTATTGTATTTATTTCTAATGCTATATATTATGTTTATGGTTCTTCTCAAATGTTATTAACTAACGCTATAGATGAAATAGAAGCTAATTTAATCATTAAAGAGGTAGAAAGGTATGAAAATCTAAATAATACAAGAGTGGAAAATATTGTCATTCTTTTTGACAAAAATCCTTGTTATTATGCAAAAAATGTTTCACATTTTAAGGGTTTGACTTATCGTTCGTTAGCACAAAATTGGGCTGTACCTGGTGTGCTTATTCAATATACGGGTAGAAAATTTAACTGGATTTCGACAAAAGAAGAAGATAAATTATTATTTATGGGTCAAGACGAGGGTTATTTTAATCCCTCTACACAGTTGAAAATGGTAGGTAACACTTTGTATTATTTAGTATATTAAAGGAAGTGAAAAAAATGAAACGTAAATTTTTAATAAGCACAATTTTTATTGTAAGTGTGTTAATTTTTATTGCATCAGTTGTTATAAAGCAGGAGGAAAAATTTAAAATTCAGAAAATGAAAGAAAAAGAAAAACATTTAATAACATTAAAAGAAAAATATCAACCATATGTAAAAACACTTAAGAATGCTAAACTTTATCAAAAAGATGGAGAAACTTATCAAGAAAAGGGATTATTAAGTACTTTATGGGAATTATCTTTAGAACAAGATTTTATTTATGATGAAAATACTTTATATTTTCCATTAAAAGATCTTCCTTATTATATTTCATACCAGGACATTGAGCCAATAGAAAATATGACATTAGTTGATCAAAGATATAAAAATTACATTCCTTTTGATTACAATATAGTAACTGATAACAAAACAACTTTTTATCAAGATAATCAAGTTGTTTTGGAAATTAGTGAAGGAATAAATTTACCTTTAATTATTAATGATGATGATTATTATTATGTAGAGTATGCTAATCACTTATTAGGAATTAAAAAAGATGAAGCTAAACAAGTAGAGCATCATAATAGTGATTTAGAAAAAGCAACAGCAATTGCAACGTTAAATTATCATTTCTTTTATAATGATACTAGTGAAGCATGTAATCAATCGATTTGTATTCATACTGATTTATTTAAAGCACACTTAGATTATTTAAAAAATAATAACTTTTATGATATGAAAATGCGTGACATGGAACTATTTGTAGAAGGGAAGATTAATTTACCAAAAAAGTCAGTTTTAATTACTATTGATGATGGTTGGTTATCTGATTTAGGTAGGCAAGTTTTAACTGAATATAAAATGCACGCTACAATGTTTTTAATTACGCTAACTTATGAAATGGAATGGTTTGAAAATGAGTATATTGAAGTGCATTCTCACAGTGATAATTTACATTACACAGGAGAGTGTTCTGGAGGACAAGGTGGTCCTATTCGTTGCTTACCTCGTGAAATGATTTTAGCGGATTTAAAAACAACTAGAGAAAAGTTAAAACAAACGACTTACTTTTGTTATCCGTTTTATGAATATAATCAATATGCGGTAGATTTATTAAAAGAAGCAGGATTTACGATGGCATTTATTGGTGGAGGTAGAAAGGTAAAAATTGGAGATAATAAAATGTTACTACCACGATATGCAATTCAAAATTATACTTCTGTAAATGCATTAGCTAATATGGTAAATTAGTGATTAATACTTTAAATGATTTGCTTTTTCTATCATATTTAAAGAGTTCAACTCTTTTTTTATTTAATAGATTATGTTAAACTATTAATTGAAAGATGAGGGTTTGTTATGAAAGAATTATCCTTAATTGCGTTGCAAGGTGCAAATTCATTGGGAAAGTCAATAAAATTAGTTTTGGATAGGGAACAAATTTTATCCAATTTGGTATTACCGATAGAAACTCGTTTTGGAAATGGTGAAGGGAAAGTCATTTTAAAGGATGACGTTAGAAATAAAGATGTTTTTATTCTTTGCGATATTGGTAATTATGATTGTACTTATGATTTGTATGGAGAAAAGAATCATATGAGTCCAGATGATCATTATATGAATTTAAAAAGAACAATATCTGCTATGAGAGGGAATGCAAAAAAAATTCACGTTATTATGCCTTTATTATACGCTTCTAGACAGCATAAAAGAAAAGGAAACGAGTCATTGGATTGTGCAATGGCTCTACAAGAATTACGTAACTTAGGAGTAAATAGAATTATTACAATTGATGCACATGATCCAGGTGTGCAAAATGCAATTCCATGTATGTCTTTTGAAAATTATTATCCGACTAAGATTATGCTAGAAGAAGTACTAAAAAATCACAATTTTGATTTGCCGCAATTGCTAGTAATTAGTCCAGATACTGGGGCTATGGATCGTGCTAGATACTATGCAGACTTATTGAAATGTGATGTTGGAATGTTTTATAAACGTAGAGATTTGAGTAAAGTTGTCAATGGAAAAAATCCTATTGTTGCACATGAATACTTAGGAAAAGAAGTTAACGGGAAAAGTGTGTTAGTGGTTGATGATATGATAGCATCGGGAGAATCTATGTTGGAAGTTGCTAAAGAATTAAAGAAAAAAGGTTGTAAAGAAGTATATTTAATAGCAACTTTTGGTTTGTTTACAAAAGGTATTGCTGTTTTTGAAAAAGCTTACCAAGATAAGATTTTTGATGGTCTTTATATTACGAATTTAACTTACATAAAAAAGAAGTTTATGAATTTGTCTTGGTTACATGTAGTAGATTGTAGTAGTTTTTTAAAAGACATCATTATGGAACTAATATAAGAGGAGCCTTAGTTTATGAAAAAAAAGGTAATGTTTATCTCTTCTACTGGAGGACATTTTTCAGAAATTATGCAATTAAGTCCAATGTTTAAAGATTATGATTATTCTATTGTGACAGAAAAGACGAAAATATCAGCTTCATTAAAAGAAAAGTATCAAAATAAAATTGACTTTCTATTTTATGGTACGAAAGATCATGTGTTAGTGTATCCTTTTAAATTAATATTAAATTGTTTTAAAAGTCTATTTCTATTTTTTAAAATTCGTCCTAGTTATATTATTACAACAGGAGCTCATACCGCTGGACCGATGTGTTGTATTGGAAAACTACTAGGAGCAAAAATTATTTATATTGAAACATTTGCCAATATTGAAACTAAGACCATAACTGGACGCTTAATTTATAAATTTGCTGATTTATTTTTAGTGCAGTGGGAGAGTATGTTAACACTTTATCCAAAGGCAATTTGCAAAGGTTGGATTTATTGACTTTTCTAAATAGAAATTGTGTGATATGATAAATATAGAGTAGGAGGAAAACATGAAAGAGTCTAAATCAATGAATGATAAATATGTAGACGAATATATTACAGAAGGACAAGAAGAAAAAGAAAAAAATAGAATATGGTTATTATTAATGTTTTTTGTCATCATGTTAGTAGTAGCAACCATTGGTTGTAGTTACTCTATCTATATTTATACAAAAGAAGGAGGTAATAGCGATGTTGAAACAGGAACGGTATCTTTAACGTATACTGAAGGAAATACAGGTATTGCCTTAACAGATGCGAAACCAATGAACGATGAAGTAGGAAAAAATTTAATGGGAACCAATCAAAAATTTGATTTTACCATCCAAGCAACGCTATCTACTAAAATGAATGTCGATTATGAAATCTCAGCAGTAAAACAAAATGGGAATAGTTCACTACCTCAGTTAAGAGAAGATGAGGTAAAACTTTATTTAGAGCGGGCGATTGATCCAGATAATTCTTATCATGCGACACTTAATCCAACACATTTTACTCCTTTAGATAATCCATCTGATATAGGAACTCCTGGTGGCTCTATGATATTAGAAAAAGGACAATTTACCGAAGAGGGAACTACGATTCATCGATATCGCTTAAGAATGTGGATTGATGAAAATGCTTATGTTGATTCTACACCAAAACGTTTTGCTGTAAGAGTAAATGTATATGCTAAACATGTACCAAAAGAGGAAGTTTAATCCTCTTTTTTCGTTATCCATTGATTATACTATCTTTTAAATCTTTTCATTAAGGCGTTTTGTGATTGTCTATTTTCTTCAAAACTTTTTCGATATACTAAGACATATTCATAACAAAGAGGCTAACCACATTTTAAATGTTTCTGCTTTAGAACTTGGAACGGATTCAATTAATCTTAAAATTGCTTTCGTATCCAAGGTATCTGTTTCCATAAGTTTTCCATCTGATGCTTTCATTTTCAATTGCACAATATTTTCGTGCAGTTGACTTTCTTCTAAAATCAATTTTCTTTTTAAGTCACTCCAGTATCCCAAATACTTCTAAATTATACTCCTTCAAATAAATTAGTAATCATATCTAATTTGCTATTTATCCTTAATTCTTCCTTAGCAAATATTTTTGATGGATTTTTCCCACCACTTATATCCTTAGAAAGGAATTTAATTATCTACACGAATTTAAGAAAAATAGTTAAAAAAATTTTTGTTGACACTTTTGGACAAAGAAAAAGAAGTATCATCATACCTCTTTGTCATTTGGATATAAAACAAGCTTTTATTTTATATCTATTTTGCTAGTACCACCCATGTATGGTTGTAATGCTTTTGGAACTTTAATAGAACCATCCTTTTGATAGTTGTTTTCAATAACCGCGATTAATCCTCGTGGAGTAGCAACAACGGTGTTATTTAATGTACTAACATAATAAGTACCTTTTTCTCCTTTTGTTCTAATTCCTAAACGTCTAGCTTGTGCATCTCCTAAAGTAGAACAAGAACCAACTTCAAAATATTTCTTTTGTCTAGGGCTCCATGCTTCAACATCACAAGACTTTACTTTTAAATTAGCCAAATCTCCAGAACAGCATTCAAGCGTTCTAACAGGGACATCTAAACTTCTAAAGAATTCTACCGTATATGACCACATTTTGTTATACCAGTCCATAGCATCTTCCTTCTTACATAAAACAATCATCTCTTGCTTTTCAAATTGATGAACTCGATATAAACCTCGCTCTTCAATACCATGAGCACCTTTTTCTTTTCTAAAACAAGGAGAGTATGATGTTAACGTAATTGGAAGAGTCTCTTCTTTGACCATTTGTCCTTGGAATCTACCAATCATAGAGTGTTCACTTGTTCCAATTAAGAATAGATCTTCACCCTCAATTTTATACATCATCGCATCCATTTCTTCAAAACTCATGACTCCAGTTACGACATCAGACCTTATCATAAAAGGGGGAATACAATAAGTAAATCCTTTGTTAATCATAAAGTCTCTAGCATAAGATAACATTGCCGAATGAAGTCTTGCAATATCTCCTGTTAAATAATAAAATCCATTTCCTGTCGTTCTTCCAGCAGCCTCTTTATCTAACCCATTTAATTTTTCAATAATATCTGCGTGATAGGGAATCTCAAAATCAGGAACAATTGGCTCTCCAAATTTTTCAATTTCCACATTTTCACTATCATCTTTTCCAATTGGAACACTAGGATCCATGATTTGAGGAATCATCATCATTTTTTCTTTAATTTCTTTTTCAAGAGTAGCTTCTTCTTCCTCAAGGGTTTCTAATTGTTGATTAATATTCACTACTTCTATTTTTTTCTTTTCTGCTTCATCCTTTTTTCCATCACGCATTAAATTTCCAATTTCACCACTAATTTGATTACGATTCATTCTTAGTTCATCGCCATTTTTCTTTAATTCCCTAACGCGAATATCTAAGTTCTCCACTTCATCTACTAAAGGTATTTTCTCATCTTGAAATTTGTTTTTAATATTTTGCTTTACTAAATCTTTGTTTTTACGAATTAATTCAATATCAATCATTTTCTCTTCCTCCAAATAAAAAGAATGATACTAAGGAGTCAAACTAAAAAGTTAGACGGTACCATCCTTTATTTTTCTTCATTTTGATAACGGTCATCTTCCGGAGTTGATTAGACTCATCTATAGAGTAGATTAAAT
>CAOKBR010000005.1 GCA_948466735.1 uncultured Mycoplasmatota bacterium
GGAAGCGATCATTAAAATAAACGTGTCCCGATAACTCTCCCCCAAATGGCATATCCTCTTCCAACACCTTACTTTTCGTATACGAGTTTCCTGTTCGGTAACAATAAGGTATTCCCTTTAAACGAAGAATTTCATCTTCTAGGGCTTTAGAACACTTTACATCATAAAGGAATGTTTTATTTTCTACTTTTCCTATCATTTCCCTAATCATTAAAATCATGTAAATGTCCATTGGAATAAACTTACCCTTTTCATCTACTAATCCTAATCTATCCCCATCTCCATCAAAACCAAGTCCAACGTCAGCATTTAATTCTTTGACCTTTTTTGCTAAATCAGTTAAATTTTCTTCAATCGAAGGGTCTGGGTGATGATTAGGAAAACTAGGATCACTTTCTTGGTAAAGCACCGTTAAGTCAATCGGAAACTTAGAATATAACTCCTTAGCTAAAATACTAGTTGTTCCATTACCACAATCGATAACCACTTTCAATCTTTTACTTCCTAAGTGGGTGTGCTTTACCAAAAAGTCAATATATTCCTCCTTAATATCCACAAATGTAGTAGAACCATTTCCTACTTTTTTTTCTCCTTTTTGAATAAACGTTAAAAAATCTTTTATCTCTTGTCCTTTAGCATTTCCACTTTTATCAAAAGCAATTTTAAATCCATTATCATCTTTTGGATTATGACTAGCAGTAATCATTATCCCTGGTTCAATTTCTAATTTCATACTAGCATAATAATACATTGGTGTCGTTGATAACCCTAAGCGTACCACATCACACCCAGTTTCTATTATTCCTTTTACTACTGCTTCTTCTAAAGAAGTAGATGAATATCGGTTATCATACGCCACTAAGCATTTCTTTTTTCCCATATTTTGAATATAACTACCAAAACCAACACCTATCGTGTAAGCAACATCTTCGTTAATAGTAGTAGGATAAACTCCCCTAACATCATATTCTCTAAAAATATATGGATTAATGTCTGTTAAATATTTCATTTTATTCACTCTTTTCTTTTTCCTATTTTTTTATCGTTCACTTTTTCTCTATCCTATAGAATTTTTTTCATCACCTACTTTTTATTTTATCATAGCTTAACCTTTTTTCCATAATAAAAAGTGTCAATTACTTAACACTTTTCTTCTTTTAAATATTTTCTTCTCGAATGGCATCTAAGATGTTTTCCTTTTTAATTTTATTTGCTGCATACATCATGGTAATAAAGGTTAATAAGAATACAGATACAATAGTGATTATCATTTCTCTTTTTGGTACCATGAATTCAAATTCTACTACGCCATAGATATTCCTATAGATCAAATACATGACGCCAATGGCAACAGGAATGCCATAAATTAAAGCTTTTAGACCATAAAGAATACTCTCATAAAATAACATTTTATTAAATCCTTTTGGCGTTAGACCTGTGCTTCTTAAAATCGCAAATTCACGTCTTCTTAAAGCCATCGAAGTATTAATTGTATTAAAGACACTAGTAACACCAATTAAAGTTACCAAAGCAATAAAACCATATAGGAACATACCAATGACTAAAATACCATTTTTTTGCATTTGCATATTCGCAGTAATGTCAGAAGCATAAGCAAATATATCTTGTCTACTAAGATCTTCTGGTAATAAATCATCAATGTTTTTATACACTTTATCATGCTCTTTTGCTTGAATCATAATGTCTAGTCCATTAGAATAATAAACTTCTCCTTTATCTAAGTCTACATACGTACGAAGTTTTTGCAGCATTTGGTTAGAGATAATCGCATATTTTGCCGTTGATATACTAATAGATAACATCTCAGGTTCAACATCACTAACAACTGCATCAAATTTAGCTAAAGAAATATCCTTGTCTAAATCAGTGTCATGGTTTAATTTAAATAATTCTAATGTGATTTTTGAAACATCATTTTTAATGTACTTAAACTCTTTTACTTTTTGTTTTTCATAATCACGGTTTACCATTTTATTAATGATAATTGGTTTAATTTCATCAGTGTTAAAGTCTTGATAAGATAAATTAGCTTTCTTTAAATACTCTTGATAACTAGTATCATCTAAGGAAATAAAGAACATATCTGCTAAACCATATGTATTATCATACTCTAGTCCTTCATCTTTTAGATAATCAAAATAAGCTTTGCTAAAAATATCATCTTTTGTCTTTACTCGAAATAAAGTATCTATTTCACTAAGGGTGTAGTTATCAATTCCATCTAATTTTAAAATTGACTCATAAATCTTTTTGTATTCTTCCATCGCATTGATTAGTCCACTATCTCCACTTGGATTATAAAATCTAACAATGATATCATAATTTTTATGTTCTACAAAAGTCGTTGTTCCTTTCATTCCTAGTTGCAAAATACTAGAAAATGATAAGAATAAGACAATACTAATAAATAAAGATAAAATTGTAATTCGATATTTTTTCTTATTTCTTTTCATGTTTTTTCTAGCGATTTCTGCTTCAATTCCTAAAATTTTAGCAAATATTGGTCGTGATTTTATCCCATGTTTTGGCATTTTAATATCATCATTTAAGCGAATAGCTTCAATCGGAGAAATTTTTGCTGCTTTTCTAGCAGGTAAATAAGCAGATACAAAAATGGTAATCATCATAAATAAAATAGGAATAATGATTAAAATAGGATATAATGATATTTCAAGTGGAAAACCAAAATAATTTGGTAGTAAATGATTGGTAATTTTTAAAACAATGTCAATTCCTAATATACCTGAAATTAATCCAATAGGAATACCAACAATCGATACTAGGAACGCTTCAAAAAACACCGTTTTCTTAAGTTGTCTAGAAGTTGCGCCAATACTTGAGAATAGCCCAAATTGTTTTTTTCGTTCCATTACTGATATAGCAAATGAGTTATAAATCACAATTATACATCCAATAGATACTAGCGCTAAAACAATAGAGACTAATCCACCAATCATATTATTGATATTTTGATAAGAACTTGCTCCATTAAATGCTAATATTCCCTCATTGTAATTTATCTTTTTATACCCATCTTCTTCGCTAAAACCCAAAGCTTGTGTTAATTCGTTTGTCAATAAATGCGCATCTTTTACCTTTTTATAAGTAATTTTAGATACTACTTTACTATTATAATCTAAATCTTTTTCATCAATAGGGGTAATGACTGTATATCCTGGAGCAGTATACCCCTCATCAAAAGGTCGTTCAATTATTCCAACAATGGTATATTCTTTGGTAAGTTCTATTTGTAATTTTTCATCACCAAAATAAGCATCATCTTGAGTTAAAAATTCCTCTTCTTCTTGGTAATGGCGACTTCCGATATCTAGAGTAATTTTATCTCCAATATGATAATTTACTTTCCCGTTGGTAGCAATATGACTAGAAATTAAAATTTCATTACTGTTTTTTGGTAAGCGTCCTTCTTTTAAGGTCACCACTTTTTCCAAATAATAATCATTTACTTCTTTGATATATAAATAAGGCTTATATTCATTTTCTCCCTTTTCTAATCGTGAATAACCTAAGCCGTACTCTAAAGTAGCATTTTTAATCTTCGCATTATTTTTAATGTATTTATAATCTAGATAAGAATAGTCTTTAATTTCTACATGATGGGCTCCACTATTTTTAATGACTTCTTTTAAAATTAATTCACGAAAACTTGAGGCAATGGTACCAATTCCTACCATTAAAGCTGTTGATAAAATAATACCAATAATGGTGACAATGGTTCTTTTTTTATTCATTTTTAAATGTTTAATGGTTAATTTATTTAAAATATTCATCTTACTTCACCGCTTCATCTTTAATGATTTTACCATCGTCTATTGTAATAATACGTGAAGCATGTAGTGCTAGCTCATGGTCATGAGTAATCATAATAATGGTTTGATTATATTTTTTATTGGATAGTTTTAATAGTTCAATAATTTCACGACTGGCCTTAGAATCCAAGTTTCCCGTTGGTTCATCTGCTAGTAAAATAGCGGGGCGATTCATTAAAGCTCTACCAATAGACACTCTTTGTTGTTGACCTCCAGATAGTTCATTTGGTAAATGATGAATTCTATTACTTAGAGAAAGCGTTTGAATAATCTCATTTAGATATTCTTCATCGACTTTTTTATTATCTAGTAAAATCGGTAACGTGACGTTTTCTTTGACATTTAAAATAGGAATTAAATTATAAAATTGATAAATTAATCCTACTTCTCGACGACGGAAAATCGCTAAATTGTGTTCGTTTAATTGATACACGTCTTCTCCATCAACATAAACCTTACCACTAGTAGGGCGATCTACCCCTCCTAAAATATGTAAAAGCGTACTTTTTCCACTTCCTGATGCACCAACGATAGCAACAAATTCTCCTTTTTCAACAGAAAAAGATACACGATCTAGAGCTTTTACTAGGGTATCACCTTTACCATAGGTTTTACATAAGTTTTCAACTTTTAAAATTTCCATAATAACTCTTCCTTTCACTAAGAAAGTTTATCCTATTCATCTTTCAATATGATGACATTTTTGTTTCAATTTTGTAATAATTCCCATTAAATGGTTTCATTTTTATAAAATTGGATAGTAAATTCAGTACCTTCTTTTATAATACTCGTTGCCATAATTGAACCATTTTGTCTATCAATAATGTTTTTTGCCATATTAAGTCCAATACCAATAGATTCTTTATGATTATGTTTTCCTTTATAGAAGCGCTCAAAAATATGAGGAAGATCTTCTTTAGTAATTCCCTCACCGTTATCGATAATCCTAATCATCACATATAATGGATTATCTTGAAACGCAATTTGAATCGTCCCTTCCTTACTTGTGTGTTCAACAGCATTTTTTAAAATGTTAACTAACGCTTCTATCGTCCATAGAAAATCACAAACGATCATCGTATTCATATTTCCTTTATAAGTAATTTTTAAATTTTTTAATTCGATCAAAATTTGTAAAGGCTCCATCGCTTTTTTTAATAAATCAATAACTTTTACTTGTTCTTTTTTTAAAGTAATCATACCACTTTCTAATCTTGATAATTTCAATAAGGAAGTCACTAACCATTCGATTCTCTCTAGCTGAGCACGTTCTTTATTTAAAAACTCATTTTTCACTTTTGGATCTAGATGTTCATCTTTTAATAAGTCATTAATCATGTACATACTAGTAAGAGGCGTTTTTAATTGATGTGAAATATCAGATAATGTAGCTTCTAAGTATTTTTTATCCTTTATCATTTGATCATTTTGTTCTTTTAGTCGATTGGTTAATTTATACATATCATTTTTTAAACTAGAAAAGGTACCTTCTTCATATTCTTTAATATTAAAGGTGGCCTTTCCATTTAACACATCTTTTACATAAAGATTAATGTAGTCAATTTTTTTATAAATGTGAAATAAATTTCTAACATAGATGATGGTAATAGCAATAACAATGACACTAAAAATGACAAATTCATCAAAATAAATCTTTTGTTTTAAGGATTTCACTTCTTTTTCCATCAAAACTTTACCATCAATTCCATATTTTTCTAAGATGTTATTTTCTACTTTATCAGGATTTAATAAGTTATTAATAATCTCTTCTTCTTCACTTGGATATTTTAAAATAAGGTTTCCTACAATTCTACTGGTGTCTTGATACAGTTGATGTTCAACTTTTTTTATTGTCCAAGTAGTAATGATGTATGATACTACCAAAAGTAATAAAAGAATGATTAAAAATTGTCTTGTTACTTTTTTGATTTCTTTTTGATAGGTCATTTTATCACCACTTTGTATCCCATTCCACGAACGGTTTCAATAATTTTAGGATTATCTTTATCATCTTCGATCTTTTCTCGTAAACGTTTAATGTAGACGGTTAAGGTATTGTCGTTTACATATTCTTCATTAACATCCCAAATATCCGCTAGGATTTGCTCTCTAGTAAATACTTGATTAGCGTTAATGGCTAAAATGAGTAAAATTTTGTATTCTAGGGAGGTTAACATACAATCTTTGTTATCTTTAAATACCTTAGCCTGCATCATATCTATTTTTAAATTTTGAATAGTGATAATGTTTTTTGAAATATTACTTTGTCCATGACGTCTTAAAACATTTTTAATTCTTGATAAAAGTTCACGTGCTTTAAATGGTTTGGTAATATAATCATCTGCACCCATATCAAGTCCCATGACAATAGAAATCTCATCATCTACCGCGGTAAGAAAGATAACAGGTATCTCACTTTTTTTACGAAACTCTTTATATAAATCAAAACCATGTCCATCAGGTAAGGATAAATCGAGTAAAACAAGGTCAAAAGTATCTATTGTTTCTAATTTTTCTAAAGCTTCTAAAATAGATGATGCAACTTCTACCAAAAAACCTTCTTGTTCTAAGTAATATGATAAGCCCATACTAATAGTTTTATCATCTTCTACTACTAATAATCTCATAGCATCCTCCTTCATTAAAGAAAAAGAAAAACGTGATTGTTTTCCTTACTTCTTACTGTGCTCTTAATTTAGCTTGACACCCTTTTTCTACATCACTAATGATTTTTTTGAATACTTGCATGACCTCTTCTTCGGTTAGGGTTCTTTCCTCATTTTCAAAAGTAATCGTAAACGCTAGCGACTTCTTACCTTCTTCAATACCAACACCTTCATAATGGTCAAACACTTCAATATGCGTTACCATTTTTCCACTAGATTTTTTGATTTGTTTCTTAATTTTATCAGCTTCTAGACTCTTATCTACCACAAAAGCCATATCTTTTACTACTTTTGGATAACGATTTGGTTCCTTATAATGAATTTTCTTCGTTCTTTTCGTCATCAATGCTGTTAAATTAAGTTCAAAGACAAAGACTTTCTCTTTACTATACTTTGGATGCAATTGTCCCATATAACCAATAGACTCATGATCGATTGAAATCGAACAAGATACAAATGGATGCATTTCCTTAGGTAAGTCATCTTTTTCAAATTCATAACGATTAGATAGACCTAAATATTTAAGTAGTAACTCAATCATTCCTTTTACTAAATAAAAGTCTACTTCCTTGGTATTTTCCTTTTGCCAAGGAGAGGAAAAATAATTACCACTTAATAAAGCACCTAACTTCATGGTCTCTTGATACTCATTATTTTCAATTCCATATACATTGCTAATTTCATAAATCATCAAATCATTTTGTTGATGAGAAACATTATATTGATATACTTTCATTAAAGATGGTAATAAACTTTGCCGAAGTACACATTTTTCACTACTCATCGGTCTATTAAGGTAAATATCTTGCTTCTTTTGATAGTTAAACTTTTTACTTTCTTCTTCACTAATTAAAGTATAAGTTCTACTCTCTTGATATCCTAAACTTCTCATAAATTTAGAAATATCCTTACGATATAAGGCATTTTCTGTATAACCGCCGCGAACAATTTCTAACTTTGGCATCTTGGCTTTTATCTCATCATAGCCGTAAATTCTTCCAACTTCTTCAATTAAATCTTGTAAAATGCTAACATCCATTCTTCGATTAGGTATTACAACTTGGAAAGAATCATTAACATACTCCACTGGAAACTTTAAACGACGAAAACAGTCTAATACTTCATCGCTAGTTAAGGTTAATCCTAATACCTGATTAATTTTATCTAAAGTAATCGTAACTTTCTTTTCTTGTTGTTCTAGATTATCATACTCTACAATATCACTTAATACTTTACCTGATGCATACTTTTCTAATAAATAACAAGCTCGATTTATCGCATCGTAGGTATACTCTTTATTTAGTCCTTTTTCCATACGAAGACTTGCTTCACTACGTAGGTCAAGTCGAATTGAAGTATAGCGAACATTTAAAGGATTAAAAATAGCACTTTCAATAACAATGGTTTTGGTATCATTAGTAACTTCAGTTGATAAACCTCCCATAACACCAGCTATAGCAATAGGATTTTCTCCATCAGTAATAATAATATCATCACTCACTAAATTTCTTGTTTTCTCATCCAAAGTAACAATGGTCTCATCTTCTTTAGCCATGCGAACACCAATGGTATCACCTAGCTTATCTTTATCAAAAAAGTGTAGTGGTTGACCATATTCTAGCATAATATAATTACTAATATCAACAACGTTATTAATAGAGCGTATACCAACGGCATTAAGACGATTTCTTAACCATAAAGGAGACTCTCCTACTTGAACATTTTCTACAATTCTTGCTAAATATAAAGGACACTTTTTTGTTTCGACTTTTACTTTTAATCCATCTTTTGCTGACTCTTTTACTGGTGTTGTTTTAGTCTCTGGTAAAATAACTGGCTCATCTAATACAGCTGCAACTTGATAAGCAAAACCTAAGTGCGATAAGCAATCATTACGGTTAGGATTCAAATCTAAATCATAGATAACATCATCTAATCCTAAATAGGTAAATGGATTACTCCCAATAATAGCATCACTTGGTAACACATGAATTCCTTTATGATAATTGGCTTCTTTATCTTCTAAACCTAACTCTCCTAGGGAACAAATCATTCCGTTAGACTCTACCCCACGAATCGTACTTTTTTTAATTTCAAAATCACCAGGTAAAATAGCACCAATTTTAGAAACGATCACTTTTTGGTTTTCTAAAACATTAGGAGCCCCACATACGATTTGAACAATTTCTCCACCTAAATCGACCATACAAACGTTTAAATGATCAGAATCAGGATGCGGCATTTTCGATACTACTTTTCCAACGGTTAAGTTTTCAATAGATTGCATCGTAATTTTTTCAATATTAATTCCAGACTTTGTTACTAAATTTGCAATTTCTTTTGGGTTTTTATCTTTTACTTTTACATAATCATTTATCCAATTTAAACTAATTTGCATCTTTTTACACATCCCTTCTTGAAAATTGGGAATTACTTCGTAAATCATTCGTATAAAGTACTCTAATATCAGTAATTCCGTATTTTAACATCGTTAAACGCTCAATTCCAAAACCAAAAGCAAAGCCACTTACTTTATCAGGGTCGTATCCACTAGATTTTAAGACATTAGGATGCACTATCCCTGCTCCACCTACGGTAATCCAACCTGTTCCTTTACAAATAGAACAACCTTT
Organism: uncultured Mycoplasmatota bacterium; assembly: GCA_948466735.1. Classification (GTDB taxonomy): domain Bacteria; phylum Bacillota_I; class Bacilli_A; order RF39; family UBA660; genus CASRZP01. Next base: position 9,151 of record CAOKBR010000005.1, read on the forward strand.
CATACCGCAATTAAAGCAAGAAATATCTAACTCAACAGATGGTTCAGTAAATGGATAAAAAGATGGACGGAATCTTGTTAAACGGTCACTTCCAAATAAATGTTTAGCAACAACATCAAACGTTCCTTTTAAATCAGCAAGCGATATTTCTTTATCGATAACTAACCCTTCCATTTGGGTAAATTGATGAGAGTGAGTCGCATCATCGTCATCTCGTCTATATGTTTTTCCAGGACAAATAATACGAATTGGCTCTTTTTCTTTATTTTTTAACATGGTTCTAACCTGTACTGGCGAAGTTTGACTTCTAAGCAAGATTTCATCTTTATCAATATAGAACGTATCTTGGGCATCTCTTGCTGGATGACCTTTAGGAAGATTTAACATTTCAAAATTGTATAAGTCTTTTTCAACTTCTGGTCCTTCTTCAACAGTATACCCCATACTGATAAATAATCCCTCTAAGTCTTCAATCACTTTTTCTATCATATGAGCACCAGTTAATGGTTTTAACTTCACCCCATCAAGAGTAATATCAATAGCATCATTGGCTAATTTGATATTTAACACTTCATCTTCTAATGCTTCTTGTTTTTCATCGTATAATTGTTGATAAATATTTTTCACTTCTTGAATTTTCTGTCCTACTTCTTTTTTTTGCTCGTTTGGAATATCTCTCATCATCGAACTAACTTCAGTAATTAGTCCTTTTTTCCCTAAGTATTTTACTTTCCAATCATTTAGTTGTTCTAGCGATGTAATTTTTTGATATTCTTCTTGTAGTGAACTTTTTATTTGTTGTAATTTCTCATCCATACTTTTTATCTCCTTTAAATTAGCAATCATTAAAATAAAAAAGCGAACCCTTCATCCATAAGGACGAAAAATTCGCGGTACCACCTTAATTTATAGGAAAACTCCTATACACTTTATTGTTCTTAACGCGAACAAGACGCGATTGACTATAGGAGTGAATTCTTACTATTTTACTTTAGCTAGCTTTCACCTAACCTAGCCTCTCTAGAAAAGTAAAGTGTTTAGTAATACTATTTTCCTAATGATTGCTTTCATTGATGAATTCATTATACCACAAGTTTTTATAAGTGCAAGATTTTTTTACTTATTAGCAATTTAAATTTTATTTTTTTATCATTACTACTGCTCTACCACCACGATTATCATCTGCAGTATGATAACGAGCAATTGCACCGTTATAATCAACAAACACTGCATCAATTTCTAAAAAGAACAAGTCTTAAATTGGAACTCTTTTCCCCATATATCTTTTAAATAATCGCTAAAGTTCAAAGAAAAAAGAAAATTGTGATCATACTAACACCTTTTCTCTATATTTTTGATTGGATACACCACATAACCAATCTAATGATACTCCAGTTTCTTTGGCTATTTGATAAGCAAAAGCGGTTAAAATTAGTCTTCTACCCGATTCATATGCACAAATAGTCGATTGTGTCGTATTTAATAATTTGGCAAGTTTATACTGCGTATATCCCAAATCCTTTCTTATTTCCTTAATCCTATTTCCAATATAAACCTTATCTAATTCTTTTTTCTTTCTTTTAGCATTTGGTATAGGAACTTTTAAATTGGATAAACTGGTAATATAATCCATATTACAATTTGTCAAACGACAAAAATCAAAAAGTTTTGGCAAAGGAACTATTTCCTGACCTGTTTCCCAACGTGAATAAGTAGCTTGCCTTACTTTTAGATACCTAGCTATCTCTACCTGCAAAAAATCAAGGTCTTGACGCATATTAGCCATTCTTTTAAAAATAACGACATCATTTAATATCACTAACATCACCCAATATTAATATCGCATTAATGAAAGTTATTATAATTTTTTTATACGGAAATACGATTTTTATGTTATAATATACGATAAGTTCAAAAGGAGGCAATAGAATGAGCAAAAATAGCCAAGAATTATACTCTTTATACGTTCTAACAGCACTAGAAGAAAAAAAGAAAGAATTAGAGAAAGAAATTAATAATTCTATTTTTCCTAGCCGCAAAAAAAAAGAAGAATTAAAGAAAGTAGAACAATTACTAAAAGAAAAACTTACTTATTTTGGTAGTTTTATTGATGTAATATAAACCCAACTTTTTTCATTTTCTCTTATTAAAAAAAAGACCAAATTCTATCTTTTCGAATTTGCTCTTTTCTTTATAAAAATTTCCTTATTTATGCTTTTGATACATATTTTCCATCAGCAGTAGAAATCACTACGCCCTCATCTTGATTGATAAATAACGGTACTTTAATGGTCATTCCCGTTTCAAGGGTTGCATCTTTCATCGCATTATTCGTTGTGTTTCCTTTTACCGCAGGTTCTGTGCTTATTACTTTCATCTCAATTTTATCAGGAAGATTAATACCAATCATTTCGCCTTCATAAAAAGTAATATCTACATTTAAATTTTCTTTTAAATATTTAGCATTATCCCCTAGAAGTGACTTATCTAACTCAATTTGTTCATAATCTTGCATATTCATGAAATAATAAGTATCACCCATTGCATATAAAAATTGCATTTGCTTTTTATCAATACGAGCCGTTTCTACTTTTACCCCAGCATTAAATGTATTTTCAATTGTAGAACCTGTTTTTAAGTTTTTTAACTTTGTTCTAACAAAAGCAGCACCTTTCCCTGGTTTTACATGTTGAAACTCAACAATTGTATAAATATTATTATCTAGTACAATGGTCATTCCGTTTTTAAAATCATTACTACTAATCATAACTTCTCCTCCTATCTATCGCTAGAAAAAAATAAGTACTTAACTAACTTATTTTTCTTCTTTGTGTACAGTATGCTTTTGACATTTCGCACAATAACGGTTTAATTCTAAACGCTCAGTGGTATTTTTTACATTACGCTCAGTGCGCGCATCTTTATTACCACAAACCGTACAAACTAAAGTTTTACGTTGTCTGTTTCCTACCTTTGCCATATTATCCCTCCTTGCGTCTAGTAGTATTATACCAAAGAATAGAGAAAATGCCAAAGCTTTTTTTCATTTTTATCATAAAATTTAAAGGATTTTATATTTTATTCTTATCGAGCAAAGTAATAATCCGTAATTCTTTTAGTAATTCTTCTTGTTACCATACTAGTATAATCAACTCTACTACTTGGATACGATACATCAGGACTCGTTACGACAATAGTCATTTTTGGTTCATCAAAGGGCGCATACCCAACAAATGCTGTAGAAATCGTTTCTTGATCAATTACACCATCACCATCAGTATCTAAAAAGCTTTCGCTTGTTCCTGTTTTTCCTGCTCCTTTATTTTGATTTGAAAAATACCCGTGTCCAATGCCATAACTAGCATGGGTCACCGCATAGAATCCTTGCTTAATTCGATTAAAGTATTCTATCTTAGTGTCAATTTGATTTAAAATCTTTTTTTCATATTCCGCGATGACTTCACCCAATTCATGACCTTCTTTAGACTGATGAATTCGAAGAAGTAAATGTGGAGCAATTCTTTCTCCGTTATTGACCATGGTTGTGATATATTGCGATAATTGAAGCGGCGTATAAGTTTCAAATTGACCCATGACGTAATCTAATAAATGCCCAGGAGCCCTTGAGTCACTAGTATACCCTATGCTTTCTATTGGTAAATCTATTCCTGTTTTTACACCTAATCCAAAATTATGATACATTTTTCGGTAAATATCAAAAGCACCCTCATCAATGACTAATGGTCTATCATATTGATAATTTGCTTTAGCAACCCGCATAGCTACTTTAAATTGATACACATTACTAGATAGTGCTAAAGCTTCAATATCATTGATATTTCCTAAGGTTTTCCAGGAACATTTCTTAGGCGTTGATTGAATTTTAATGCATTCATCCAATAAATATTCTCCTATTTTTACTACTCCTTGATCGTATCCTGTTAATAGTGATGCCCCTTTAACAACACTTCCAACCGTCATTGGAGAAGTTAAAATCATAGTCGTACAGTCAACAATCGTATAACCATTTCCACTTTTTATCGCTTGCTTTCCTGACATTGCTAAAATATCTCCCGTTTTTGGATCTTGAATAACAGCAAAGCTTCGATTATAAAACTTAGTATTTGCTTGATTTTTAGTAAGAAGTACTTCTTCTTCTAAAATCTTCTCCACTTCTTTTTGAAGATTAATATCAATTGTTAACACCAAATCATTTCCTCTAATACCTTCTTTAGCTAAAGTTAACTCGTTATTGACTAACTCATAAACAGCCTTTTGTCCTTTTAACTCATCTTCATATTGCTTTTCTAAATAACTAAGTCCTACTCGATCATTTAAGGAATACCCTTTTTCTAAATAATAATCTTTTAACTCCATAGGTAAACCTTGTTCAATCGTAGAAATATTTCCTAAAAGTGATTTAAACGTATCTTGATAAAGATATACACGATCATAGCTAGAACTAATTTTAAATCCAGAAAGATTATCCATGTTTTCTACAATATAAGCAATTTCTTCATCAGTTACTTCCTTAGTTTTAATTTTTTTTATCTCATAAGAATATCCTTTATTCATTAAATAATAAATGAGAGCTGCCTTTTTATCTAGTTCACTTAATTTTTCTAATTCTTCAGTTGTAATTCTTGAAATTTTAAGGTTTTCAATATCACTTAAGGTAAGTTTTCTCTCATCAACTTTAGCATATTCTTCTTTCGTAATTTTACTATTTGCCACTTTTGGATACAATAATAAATAGAACTCTTTTAAATTTCTCTCATATAATTTAGATAGGTCTAGTTGAATATGATTAGCTATGGTATAAGCTAAATCAATTTCTTCTTTAATGGTAATTTTTTTAGGTTTTTGATAAGTAATGGTTAAAATTTCTTGATTATCGACTAATAATTGATAATTTCTATCATAAATTCTTCCTCTTGGTGCTTCATCTTGATAAATAATGGTCTTTTGTAAATGTTTTAATTTTTCTTGATAGGTATTTCTTTTTATATACATCACATCATATAATTGAATGAATAGCACAACAAAAAGGACGCCAAGTAAAATTTTTAGCACCAAAATACGGTTTAAAAACACACGTTTCATCGATGGCTTTTTACGTTTTGTCTTTTTCATTATCTTCACCCATTTATAGTGTGTATATTTTTTGATAATTTATGAAAAATATAGAAAGGAGAAAAAATTATGTATACGTTTTTCATTGAAAAATATATTAATAGACTATCACTTGAAGATTTTGCCACTCTAGCAAAAAATCAAGGAATTTCTTTTATAGAAAACGAGTTAGAGTATTGTTACCAATTAGTAAAAAACAACTGGAAAGACTTCTACCAAGGTGATAGAGAAAAATTCTTAAATCAAGTTAAGAAAAATGTAAGTGATAAAACTTTTAAAGAGATTATGAAGGTCTATCAAAGGTATCAAGATAAAATAAAATAAGGATGAGGTTTTAGTGCTCATCTTTTTTTAAATTATGATCAAAAGTTTTATTTTTTAGCATCGCAATTTCTTCTTTATATGGAGCATTATCTAGGATGAATGGAGTCTCTAAAATCTTAGGGACGTCTTCTAATTTTTTGTGATGTACTATTTTTAATAAAGTATCAAAGCCAATTTTTCCATAGCCAATATTTTCATGACGATCTTTATGACTAGTTCGTTCGTTTTTACTATCGTTAACATGTACACATTTTAAATAAGATAGTCCAATGATTTTATCGAATTCTTCTAAAAAAGAATCAAAATTAGATAAATCGTATCCTGCATCGTGTAAATGACAAGTATCAATACAAACACCAATATGTTCTTTATCATTTACGTATTTAATGATTTCTTTTAACTCTTCTAGTCTACTTCCTATCTCACTACCTTTTCCTGCCATGGTCTCAAGTAAAATCGTTACAGTATTATCACTTGTTAGACAATCATTTAAAGCTTTTACGATAAAAGAAATTCCTTTTTCTATTCCACTACCTACATGACTTCCTGGATGAATTACTAGATTAGATATACCTAATTCTTGACAACGTTTTAACTCTTCTTTTAGAAAACAAGTAGAAAATTGATGTTTTTCTAAATCATTATTTGCTAAGTTAATAATATAGGGGGCATGTACGATAACTTTATCTAATCGCATTTGATATTCTTCCATTTTCTCAAGCGCTTTTTTTGTTAACTCTTCTGAAATAGGAAAACGTAAAGTATTTTGAGGAGCACCCGTGTAAAACATAAACGTATTTGCTAAATAAGAATGAGCTGTTAAAACACTTCCTAGTAGTTGATCATTTTTTTTAAACGATACATGGCTTCCAATATACAACATTTTTATCACCACCATCATTATAGCGAAAAAAAAGTAAAAAAGCAAACTCGTCTAATTTTTAATATTAATTATTTGTAACTACAATTTATCATCTTTCACTCCTATTATTTTTTTAGTATCGCCTTATTTTTCCTTAAATACTTAATTGTTAACTAAAATATAAATTCCTTTTTACTACAAAAAAGAATAGAAATACTTCCTATTCCTTATATTTTAGTAATTTTATTTCAGAAAGGCAATATTATCTTATGAATAACGCGTAATATTTGCTGCTGCAACTGTTACTGCTGGAGTATTTTCACTAGATGCAACTGGAATACTTAAACTTCCTGTACTAAGTGAGTTAAAGCTAGGCGCTGAACCTCCACCTTTTTTGATTTTACTACGAGCTAAATCATTTTCTGATACAAGCCCAGTTGTACCATTGCTAGCACTATCCACTAAGGCAATATAATATGTATACTTATCCTCTAAAGAACTTCCTGAATTATAAACAACAACATAACTTAAATCATCGTTATAACTTTTTCCATAAGAACTTTTTTTACCCCCGGCAGTTAACTCTATCGTACTTGTTTTTACTACTAAGGCACTTCCTGGGGCAGGAAGGTCATATCCTTCCAAGGAATCAGAACCTTGAATTGCGGTATAACGAACAGCACTAATAAATCTTTTGGCAGTTTGAACATAAGTATCACGCTTAGAATTTTCAATATAACTATTCATCGCTGGCACAGCAACTAGTAATAATACGCCTAAGATAACAATAACTGCTAATAGTTCAATTAGAGTGAATCCCTTTCGATTTAACTTTTTCATGTTACGAATTTCCTCCTTTATTATCTATAAAAATTTTAACACATTCCTTTTTGATAAGTCAATAAAATTAAAAAAATTTATCATTTTTCCCTGATATTCTAAAAAAACAATAAATAAAATAGACTTGCTAAGAGAAAAACAAGAAAATTACTAGAAAAATTAACAATGTTATTCGTAATAAAAGAATATCCTGAAAAAAGGGTACCATTTTCTTCTTCCATAATTTTATTTTTTTCTTTATTGTAGTATTTTGCTTCTAATAATTCTCCTAAAATACTATCAATAACGGTTCCTAAAAAGCCAAAGGCAGTAACAAAAAGGAAAACGGAAAAACCTTTCATTTTAAAGTAAGACAATATTGCAATGAGCATAGCACCTAGGAATCCGCCGATAAAACCCAGTTTGGTAACTCCACCAGATAATCCTTTTTCTACCTCTATTCTTTTTAAAATACTTTTTACTTTTCCATGTCCCATTTGTCCAATTTCACCGCTTAAGGTATCACTATTAGCACTAGCTAGAGTAGTAAAGAATAAGACAATAAAGTAGGAAGTAGGAAATAAGCCATAACCTAAAACCATAAGAAAAGGAATCCCACCGTTAGCCAATACTTGGGTTAATCTCCTTGGCTTACTTTCTTTAGGAATTTTTCTTATTCTAAATTTTTCAATTAAGTTAGAGCCTACTAGAAATAAAAGCAAAGCACCAAAGGCCAATCCTCCTAAAAAGTAATAGGTACTAAAACCAATTAAAATAGCAAACATACTACCTGCTAGGGTTAACTTTTTTAAAGAATAAAAGACTAGTGCTAAAAGAAAATGAAATGATAATATCATAAGTGGATATAGAAAATTAGGATAAATAGTTAATATAAAAATAAGGAAAAAACTAGCTAAGGGTAAATACAAATTATCCAAACCACGTTTTGATAATAGTTCAATAAGCATACTAATAGTAGCAACAACAAAACTAAAAGAAACAGGAAAAGAAAAGATTAAGCAAAGAAGAAATACACTAATAAATAAAGTGATACTCCCTTCCCAAGTTTTTTCTAATAAAGAATGTTTTCCGATAGTACTACCGATTAACCCTGCTAAGCCATCACCATAGCCTAAGATTAAAATGCAAAGAGCACCTTCTTGTTTTAGCCCAAATAAATAGGAAAAAAGAACAATGAGAAAGAAGGAAATCGCATAATACACAATTCCTAAATGATCTTCTTTTCTATCTATTGCTTGAAATAAATGATAGTGATGAATAAGATAATTAATAAAGATAAAACATAAAGGAATACTAATGGCTAAATACAAATTATCAATAAAACTAATCAATAATAAGAAAATATTCGATAGTAAAATATGTAAAAACTTTCGACTAAAATTTTGGTTAAGATAGTTTTTTTTATACAAAATTTTTGTTATCAGCAAGCAAAATATAAGATAGATAATTAGTATAATCATTCCATAAAATTCGTTCATCTTATCCCCCTAAAAAGGTAAGCATCTACTAGACACTTACCCTTTTTTACACTGTTAATAATTCTTTTTCTTTATTTGCTAGTGCTTCTTCTGTTTTTTTGTTATATTTATTGGTTAACTCTTGTACTTCATTTTTTAAGTGTTTTTCATTATCTTCTGCCAATTCTTGTTTTTCAATATCATCTATCGCATCACGACGAATATTTCTAATCGCAACTTTACCTTCTTCTGCTAAAGCTTTTACTTGTTTTGTTAATTCCACACGACGTTCTTCAGTTAACATGGGAATATTAATACGAATCGTTTCTCCATCATTATTTGGTGTATATCCTAAGTTAGATGCTAAAATTGCTTTTTCAATAGCACCTAAACTTCCACGGTCAAATGGTTTAATGGCTAATGTTCTAGCATCAGGTACAGCAATAGTTGCTAATTGTTTTAGCGGTGTATCTACTCCATAGTATTCTACCATTACGCCATCTAAACTACTAGGATTTGCTCTACCAGCACGAACTGTAGCAAAGCGTTTTTCTAAGTTTTCGATAGCTTTAATCATTTTTTCTTCAACATCTTTTAATATTTGATCATCCATTTACAATTTCTCCTTTACCAATATTCTACTACATCAATTTAAAAAATACAAATAATTCCTACACAATTTCTATAAATTTTATCATTAGAATATCACCAAAGAAAAAGATAATATTTTTATTCGGTATCAGTTACAATAATATCACCATCACTATGAGGAATAACTCCTGTGACAAATGTAGTACCGCTACTATAACTTGTTATTACCTGCCACTCAAATTCTCTTCCTGTTTTATTAATAATCTTTTCTAAATTTGGATTTGAAGAAGAGTCCTTATATAATGCCCTATCCCCAATCGTTGTTACACTATTAGGTATTTCTACACTTGTTAAGTCATTATAACGAAATGCAGAATCTCCAATTGTTGTTACACTATCAGGAATTGTTACACTTGTTAATTGATTATAAGAAAATGCATAACCTCCTATTGTTGTTACACTATTTCCTATTGTTACACTTGTTAATTGATTAGAAGAAAATGCATATTCTCCAATTGTTGTTACACTATTTGGTATTGTTACGCTCGTTAATTGATTATAACGAAATGCCCTTTCACCAATATTTTTTATACTGTTGCCAAGTGAGAGCATTGTTAAATTGTTTTTATCAAATGCACCTAGCTCAATGGTTGTTACGCTATTTGGGATTATAACCTCGTTTAACCCTAAGTTAAAAAATGCCTGTTCATTAATATTAACTACTCCATCAGGTATTACAACACGATCACGACGCGCTCCTCCATAACTAACTAAATTAGTATAATCAATACTTCCATCGCTGTTACGTTGATATATAAACGCATCTTCATCTAGTAATTGATTATTATTAAACGCTACTATTCCTATGTTATTAACTTTTTTTCCTATTGTTACGCTTGTTAATTGATTATTTAAAAATGCATAATCTCCTATTGTTGTTACACTATCAGGAATAACAACAGATGTTAAACCCTTACTGCTAAAAGGACCCATGACTCTACTAACAGAAGATGCTTTTCCAATGTTAACAACATCTACTCCGTCAATTTGACGAGGAATGATAACATCCTTTGGACATTCATTACCACTTGCATCTATTTCCTGGTAATTGGTTATCGTTCCTGTTGTTTCATCAAACACAAAGCATGAACTTTCCGTTGGCTCATTTACAAAAACTCCTTGTTTAGCATACACATTGATTTTTATCCCATATTTCTTTTGAACATCTGTAATTTCTGTGTTTTCATCTACCCACATGCGTAAACGATAATTGTGGATTGTCACTCCTTCATTTGAAAATGTTCCAGTATCTAGTATCATGCTTCCAAGGGGTGATCCTATTTCACTTACTTCAACTCTTGGAATAAAATTCGTTGGTGCCATGATTTCAGTATATGCGGTTTCTGGATCAATTGCCCTTTCTAAATATAGTTTCACTTCATTATCTAATAAAGGTTCCATATCGGTGATGGGTATTTTTACTGCTGTTACTTCATAAGTGATTACTGTATCCTTTCCTAGTGTTGCACTTACGGTAAAATCAAAAGTATTGTTTTCACCTGTTAACATTTTTCCTGTTTCATCTGATATAGGAAGGGCATCTTCTAAAATGATTCCTGTTTTTCCTTCCGTATACGTTAACATTACTGTTCCTGTTTCAATTGTATTTTCTACTGTTCCAACTTTTACAAAAGTAAATGCTGCATATGTTACTCCTACTGTTACACATATTACTGACAATAATAAAATTACTGTAATTACTATTTTCTTCTTCTCTTTCATCTTTTTCCCTACTTTCTTTTTTTATTATAACATCATCATTTCCTCTATTCCACCATTAAATTAACAAATAATAATTTAACACAAGAAAAAGAACAAGATTTTATCTCCTGTTCTTTCAAAGTCCTTATGATATATAGATTTTATTTTAGAAGGTGCCCCCCTAGTTAATTTTTGGTTAATTTTTATCATCTTAACACCTTCTATTCTTCTTTAATTTACCACGTTTTTAAAATAAGTGCAATAATTTTTATAAAACAAATTGACTTTGAATATAAGATATCACTTCATCCACTGGTAGAGTAATTTGTTCCATTGTATCACGATTACGAATTGTTACCGTATGATTGTTGATTGTATCATCATCGATAGTAATACAAAAAGGAGTTCCACTAACGTCTTGTCTACGATAGCGCTTACCAATATTACCACTATCATCGTAGGTCACACTAAAGGAGTGTGATAATTTTTGATAAATTTCTAATGCTTTTTCACTATGATGTTTCTTAATTAGGGGTAACACTGCTACTTTATAAGGCGCTAAATCAGGAATAAAATGCATGACCTCTCTAGTTGTTCCATCTTCTAGTGTTTCCATTTCATAAGCATTATCTAATAACGCTAGTACTAATCGATCACATCCAATGGTAGATTCAATAATATAAGGAATAAACTTTTCATTCGCTTCTTGATCAAAGTACTCTTGTGATACTTTTGAATACTCTTGATGACGGGATAAATCATAATTAGTACGATTATGCGTTCCATTTACTTCTCCCCACCCAAAATTAAAGTGATATTCAATATCGCAAGCTTCCTTAGCATAATGTGCTAGCTTCTCATGATCATGATATCTTAGTTTATCCTCCTTAATTCCTAAATCCATAAAGAATTTTTTGGCATATTCCTTAAAATATTGATAAAGTTCACTATCGCTACCTTCCTTACAAAAAGTTTGGTATTCCATTTGTTCAAATTCAATCGTTCTAAACGTAAAATTTCCAGGTGTAATTTCATTACGAAAAGCTTTACCTACTTGACCAATGCTAAAAGGTAATTTTGCTCTCATCGAACGAGCAACATTTAAAAAGTTAGCATATTCTCCTTGAGCATTTTCTGGGCGTAAATAAATTTTACTTTTACTATCTTCTGTAACACCACGATATGTCTCAAACATCAAGTTAAATTGGCGAATATCTGTATAATCGCTATTTCCACACTTTGGACAAGGGATCTTTTGCTCTTTAATATACTTTATCATTTCCTCTTGCGTCATTCCATCAGCATGAGCTTCTTCATTAAAATCATCAATTAAATTATCCGCACGATGCCTTGTTTTACAATGCTTACAGTCAATTAGTGGATCAGAAAAACTAGACACATGACCAGAAGCTTCCCATACTCTAGGGTGCATTAAAATAGCAGCATCCACCTCAAATGCATTTGCTCGCTCTTGAATAAAACGCCTCTTCCAAGCTTGTTTTACATTATTTTTAAGCATAGCACCTAATGGACCATAATCCCAAGTATTAGCAAGTCCTCCGTAAATTTCACTCCCTTGAAAGATAAAACCGTATTGTTTACATAAATTTACTAATTTTTCCATGGTTAATTGATTTTCCATAATTGTTCTCTTCCTTTCCCAAAAGAAAAAGATTCCCCTAATGCATAGGGACGAGCAAATTACCCGCGGTTCCACCCTATTTATTCGATTGGAATCCCTTTTTCTTTTATCGCTCCTAGCTTTCCACACCAGTCATCGCGTAATCAATATACTTCTATTTTACTGTTATTTTTGGATTTGTCAACTAAAAATCGTTTTATTTATCAATCATAATCACTGCCCTACCACCTTCTTGTGAAGAAGTGTTATAACTATTAACAAGACCAGTAAAATTGATATTCCATGTACTTGTTGCTCTAGTAGAATCAGCTGATAACGTCCAATAACTTGTATTTTTACTCGTTCCAGCATCTACTGTTCCTCCAAATCCTGTTGAATTATATAAATAATTATACATCCAAATAGGACAAGATTGTTGTGTCGTTTTACATCCTAAAGCAATGGCCTCTTGCATGGAAATCATTCTTGCTTTAGCTGTTCTACTAGGTAGAGTATAAGTATTTTTCGTACAAGAAGTAGATGTACATCCAGTGTAATAATTAGATTTAAAGGTTGTTGTTCCTAAAGTGTAAGTTTGATCTAGTACATTACTCCAGTTACTTGTAGCACTTTCTAAAATAGGAATAATTGTTGTAGGTCCATAAGTATTATTGTTACTACCTTGGTACCATGCCGTTGGGTCAATTGTGTTTTCTCTTTGTTGTAGCGTTAATGTATTTCCATTATCCGAAATCACGAAAAAATAGAAGATTTCATCATCGTTTACCTTATATTTTACAATAGTGCCTTCTTTATAGTTGTTTGGTTTTTCCACTAATTCAACACAAGTAGACTCTTCTCCAGTTACACAAAAAGTGGAAGAATTTAATGTTTCATCATACTGATAAACGTTTAAAATATTTTCATTAGGCAAAGGTTGTAGAAAAAATGGGTTATCCTTACTTCCTGTACCTGATATAGCTTTAATATCTTTATCTAAATATAAAGTGGGAAAAATTTTATGATTCGTAGAACTACCTCTAGCTTCATCAATATTACCTGCTCCAACGTAAAAATAATTATATAAATTTCTATTCAAGCCGTCTACTTGTTGTCTTTCATAACTTGAAATATTTAAAAGCCAAGCATCTTGTAACATAGGATAAGCCCATGAATTAGCACCATTACATAAACTTAAATCATTTAGACAAGAGTCTCCACTTGGATAAGTATATGCGTAATCTGATGGATAAGGTAGTTCTACTTTGCTAATTTGATTAATCTCAGTGGCACTATCAAAATCACTTGCTGCAATCGTACTAGTTCCTCGCTCTTCTTTAAATAATGTAGTAGCGTCCACATCTCCATTGATTACCGCTGTATAAAACAGGGCATCTCCTATTTGGCTTCTAGCACTAGGTGTTAATCCTACATTAGAATACTTTCCTGTTTTATTATAAAAATCCGTTAAGTTTTGAGGATGATATGAAGTTTCAATACTTTGGCTTCTTACTAATTTAACTCTTTTTTCTTTAACATTTGTACCATTATCTATTGTATATGACCCAAATATTCTCCATGTTTCACATGTTGTTTTATCATAAGGAGAACTACAGTTAAAGTAGACATAATTATTCACATCGCGTCCTTGATAAAGGCTAAGCCATCGTTCTGCAACTTTCCAAGTAGACTGTTGCGAATTAGAAGGAGCTTGCATTTGTACTAATCCATTTTCTCGACCATGCTTTTGGGTAATAATTTCAGCCAAGTTTAAATTTTGATACTTTGCAATTACTTTTCCCATTGGATGCATGGACTTTCCCCCTGTTGATAAGCCACTATCAATACTAAGAGCGAGTGTTTTCTCTGTTGTATTGTAATTTGTCATTTTAATCTTATATGTTTGTTTTTCATTAGTATCAAGAATTACTCCCTTATTATTTGGTGGAATATCTGCACCCATTTGTTCGATATAACCATATGCCACACCCGTCGGCTCATCAATATAATATAAAATAAATTGTCCTGCCGCGTCATTTAAGTTCTCTAAGGTAACATTAAACGTTTTCGTCTGTCCTGCACCTATTGTTAAGTATTGGGTTTCTACACCATCTACCTTTAACGTCGGTTCCATCGTTCCTACTTTAATTGTAATATTTCCTTTTTCCATCCTATCAATTTCAAAGATAGCATAAGACTGATAAAGTAAAACAACCCCTGTAAATAATAGAGTAAGACAAATTATAAACCACACTTTTTTATTTTTCATTTTTTCTTCCTTTTCTACCACAGAAAGAACGAAAAATCATTTCCTGTTCTTTTTCCTGGCGTTAAATAGTTTAATTTTAAAAATGCCCTTTTCCACCTTGATTAATCTGTATTATCCAAATTCGAGTTAGCGTTAAAATAATTAAAATTGCTTAGTACCTAGTAGATTCATTATTTTTAACACCTACTCTTATCTTACTTTCATTTTAACAAAGTTGTTTACTTCTTTCAAGTGATTTTAGGAGTTTTCTTTTAAATATTTTTCTACTTCTTCTTTAGATAATCCTGTAATTTTAACAATGGACTCAACATCATATTGCAAACTCATATATTTTATGATTTCTTTTTGTCCTTCCATTTTTCCTTGCTCAATACCTTGCTCAATACCTTGTTCAAGTCCTTCCTTTAAACCATCTTCTTTAGCATCAATAATTACTTGTTCTCTCCATGCTAATTCCTTATCGTATGATCCTCCAAATGATTCATCATCTGTTACCTCAATTGACTCATTAATATACTCATTCATGATTTCATCTCCTTTTCCTAGTTCTAAGGAAGTAGGAATGTCTGTTTCTACTAGTGCTAATAAATATCGCTCTACTTCACTTAATTCCTCTTTATTGTACCATTTCTTTTTCAAATTTGGTATATATATTTCTATAAATATCAGTTTATCATTATAGATTTCTCCTTGACTATCTTGATCACAATGAATATTAAATACTTCATCCTTTCCCTCAAAAGCAAAGTTGTTGATTGATATTTGTATCACTTGTGTATATATGTAGTCTTCTCCACTTTTATTTTTCTTAGAAAACAACCGATAAAGCATATTCTTGATTTCTCTCCATGATATATGATTGACTATTGTTATTAATCTCTAAATTAAGGTATGTTCCATTAATCACTGCTACATAATCAGCCCGTTGTCCTTTATCGTTTTCTTTTTCTTTATCTAGTTCGTTTTTTCCTAGCTTTAATTTTTTTAATAAAGTTTCATACTTTACATCAAGAAAATAGGAAAACAACTTACATGAATACTTTAAGCGATTTTCATTCATCATCATCGTTTTAAACATACTATCCCACAAAAGTGAAATTTTCATTCCCTCCTTTCTCTCTTCAAATTTAATTCGATTTTCTTTATCAATCGTTCGCTCATAAATATATGGCTTATCTAACCCTTTTATTTTGATCATACTATATCTTTCCTTTCATGTATCTTTTATTCATATTCATCATTTGCGCGCTTTTTTATATCAACAAATGCTACAATAGCAAAGATAATTCCCTTTGTAAAATCGAGCTTTTGCCAAATCAATCGAAAAAAGACCTAAATTTTTTCTTTTCCTCTAAGAGGAAAATTTATTAATCTAAGTCCTTTTCTTCCTTAAAAAGTCTTTTTCCTACTTTTTCAACTTTTTTTAAATTATTGGAATTTCTTCTTCTTTTCTTTTTCTTTTTTGTTTTCTTCTATCAATTAAGCTAGCAACAAAGAAAACTGATCCAATTAAGAAAATAGTTCCTCCAATGATATACCACAAATAATTTTCTTCTTCTGTTTTCTCATCTTGCTTATAATATACAACATATTTTCCTAACGCTTTTACTTCTAGCTCAATCTCTTGATTATTGTTCTTTTTATATTTTAGCTTTCTTACATCGTTCTTTACTACTTCATAAATTCCTAAAAATTCTTTTTCCTTATCTAAAGGGATAATTAGCTTCATCGAAGTATTTACGTTTACCTTTTGATGATTCTCATTTTCTAAATATAACTCAATATAACGACTATTTTTTCCAAATTGACGTTCTAGCTCATTAGTTAAGATAAACTTGCTTCCTTTTAATGTAACATCATCTTTGAGCGTGCTTGATGGCATCACTAATTTAATTCCATCAAAAGTAAAACTTTTATCCTTTATCGGTGGCTTTTCTTCTTCACCAGGTTTAGACTCATCTGGAGTCGTTGGCGTTGATGGTTCACTAGGCTTTTCTTCTGGAGTCGTTGGCGGATTTTGATTTCCCTGATTTCCTTTATTAATCCACGTTACACTTGCTGTTACCACACCAACATTTCCAAGCTTATCTTGATAAACAAAGTCAAAACTTCCATTTTCGTTAAATACATAAGTATTTGAACCATCGTTATTCACTATTTCAATATACTCATCACTTGTTATCGTTGCTACAACAGAACCTTTAGTACTCGTTGTAATATCATAACTAACACTAGCATTAGGAGCTACTTTATCAATCCAGTTTACATATGCGCTACGACTAGACATATTTCCTGCTTCATCAACGTATTCAAATGTAAATTCGCCATTTTCACTAAATGTATAAATCGTACTACCATTATTATTTAACACCGTAACATTTTCTTTATTAAAAATAATTTCAACAACCACATCTTTATTGGTTAATTCTGTTGTACTATAACTAATTGAACCTCTTGGTTTTTCCTTATCAATCCAACTAACACTAGCAGTTGCCGTTGCCCTATTTCCTGCTTTATCCATAAATTCAAAAGTAAATTCACCATTATCTAAGAAATAATAAGTTAAAGGATCAGCATTCGGATTATCTGAATTATAATCACCATTGTTTAAAACAATGATTTCCTCATCAGGTATCAACGTTGCTGTAACTTCCCTATTTGTAGGTGATTTAGTATTATAAACAATACTAGCCGTTGGTGCTATTTTATCAATCCAGTTTACCTTAGCAATTGCTTGTCCAGTTGATCCTGTTTCCTCATTTACAAATTCAAAAGTAAATTCACCATTTTCTGTAAATACATAAGTATCACTTCCGTTATTATTCGTAATCTTAATTTTAGTACTAGGATTTACTAAACGAGCAACCACATTACCATTAGTAGGCTCAACAGTATCATAAGCAACACCTGCCGTTGGATGAGGATTTTGGGTTAAATCTTGATAGAAGTTAAAATACCTTGCTGCAATAAAGTTTCCACCGCCGGCACTAGATGTTCTTGTTCCTACTATTTTTATATATTGAACAAGTGGATGACCATCAAACTCAACCGTTTTTGTCGTTTCATTATTTGCCCATACAACCGTTGTTAAATCAAAGAAATTTTCACCATCTAAACTTCCTAAAATTTGTCCGTTTAAAATTTTACCATTGCCACCTCCAGCAGGAACATAATCCATAGCAGATAGACTAATTTCCCTATCAAATTTTATGGTAATATAACGCTCTTGATCATTTCCATTCCAATTCGAATGCCACCTAGTATTATAATTTCCATCGATCGCATAAGTTGCATTTCCCTGATGAGCAGTTGCTTGGGTCGATACAGAATGAATAGATAAATGAGAAACTGGAATATATTTCCTTGTATCAGGTTGATTGTCTTCAGTAAAATTAAATGTTAACACATTACTTGCTAGTTTAACTCCTGTAGGAGCCACCCTAATTTGTAGCGTTTTATCTCCTGTATTATCAGGTGAACTAACAGCATACGAAGTCCAAGGATCGTCCTCACTATTTCGCCATTCATGGGTTAAGTTAACACCAATTACCCGATTTTCTAAATCGTTTCTAAAATAACTACTCGCTTGAATTACATTTTCCAAAATATCAATTTTTAAAATATTTTGATCATTGTAAGGGGCTCCTACAATGTGAATATAAATATCATTTTCTGCAGTAATGCTTGCTAATTCTCTGTTCGTCAAAGGATGTTTATGTTCTTCTTCTCCAGTAAAAGATACCTCTTTCCATGTATTTTTTCCATCTAAGCTATAATCAAATCGAACTCCTGAACCATTAAAACGTTCTCCTAAAACAATTTTTCCATGATTTTCTCCATCAAAAGAAAATGTTGCCAAAGTAGTATCAATTATTCCCAATAAATAATTTGCTAATCCTCTAGTAACAGACGGTTGTAAGACATCACTTCCATTATAATTTTTACCCTTAGTTAAAGTATCTTTTAATAAAAGTGTATAGTTAAATTGATATGCAGTGCTTTGGAAATGAGGGGCAAGTAATGCCATTAAATTATTATATGGGAAAGGATATTCTAATAAAGCCTCACTAAGTTTTATTGCTAATTGATAGTAATCCTCTTCAGTCTTTGTTGAATCGTTATTATATAAAACGATTAAGTTATACCAAGCATCTATATTAAAATCCAATTTTTCTAAAGCACTCCACAAATATTCTTCTTGTTTACTAGGCTCATTTTGATATAAATTAGATAACATAACTATCTTTTGGGATTGTTGGTATTGATCAAAACGGTTAATCGCTTCTTGTGCCATAATAATATAAGGTACGTTATATCCTTTTACATAGCGACGATCGTTTCCCCATCCAAGAGGCATTCTTTCTCCTTTTTCAGATAAAGCCCAGCCACTGACATCATTATCTATTCCCCAATATCCTAAATTATCAGCAGTTTTAGAATAATAAATAATTGCGGCGTGACCTGGTTGCCCAATAACAGCAGCAGGAATTCCGTGAACAGTACGAATATTAGAGCCAGTCTTAGAAATACCACCACATACTGCTCCTGTTCCAAACTCATTTCTAAAGTTCATCCATACTTTATAAACTTTGTGATCTCCTTCACTATAAGTTACACCGTATTTAGAAAATATACCATCATATAAATTATCCCAATATTCTTTTCTATTTGGATCATGAAATACTGCATTACCGTAATTTGGCCAAACATAAGCCATATAAGGATGAGGTGTCAAATAAGTCCATGCTTGATTAGGATGAGCTTCAATTTGTTTTTGGGTATAGGCATTTAACCAAATAATCGACTCATCATCAATGATATTATTCATGATTACACGTAATTCTTCTACGGTATAACTTTCAAACCATTTATTAATATCAATAGTACTATTGACAATAAACTTTCCCTCATCATAAAGCCACTTAAAAATTCGATATCTCTCCACAGAGTCTGACTGATTCGTAGGCTCACTTGGTTGCATCCATAAAGAAACATTAGAAGAATGGGTTAAAGATAAAGCAATTGCCATTCTTTTATATAAATCCCCTATATTATTTCCATACTTTGATACTTGATCAACAGTAAAATCATCTTTATAAGAAATATACAAACGAACCAGTTGTTTTAAAGAACTAATATATCCTCCCGTCGGTGCTCCTCCAAGAATATATAATCGTAAATTTTCAACATTAGTCATTAACCAACGTAAAGTATTTTCATTATTTTGATCAATAAGAGCAAATTCTCTTAATAATTCATATCCAACATTTTTTACCAATTCTCTTTGTAATAATACTAGTTCTTGTTGATTCATTTGTTCATCTAAAGAACTATTTTTTAAAATTGAATCATATTCTTCAATTGTCTTAATAAAATCAAATTGCTTATCTTGTGGATTTTCTACATATCCTTCCTTATATAATTTAGCATTTCCATATGCACAATGATCAGAAGTGGCACTACCATATTGAAGACAATACAATTTAATATACTTTTTTCCTTTAATATCTACATTGATATATTCTGCTTCTGTATCTCCTTTTTTTATAGGAGGAGATACTAAGGTATGTAAATCCCAATTTTCTCCATCCGTTGATGTTGATATAGCAAACTTAACACCATCACTATTATTTCTACTTGCATCCACTCCATAATAAGTAGAAAAATAATCATAAGAATAATTAGAAATATCAAATACTACTGTACTTGTAGCATGGGCGCTAATTCCTTTTAGAAATAGTTTTTTCTCTCCATTTACAATTAATGAGATAAGTCCGTTATTATATCGTGTTTCTAAGTTAGAATCCATGGTCAAATTTCCCCAACCAACTTGACTTTGTTCTTTAATATAAGGAATATCCGATAAATAGACAAAATCCTTTTCTATAGCAGCAACATCAAGTGCACTACTTTTCTGATTAACGATTACAAGGCACACCACAAATAAAATTACTACACCAAATATCCAATACAAATATCTTTTTCCTATTTTTGCTTTCATTTTTACCCTCTTAACTTTTTTATTGATTATCTATTTTATTAACTTCATTTTACTATAAATTAGCGAACGTGTAAATATAATAGTAGATAAATTTTACCGTTTATAAATTTTACCATAAAAAAAAGCACAAATCATGTGCCTAACTATTTAATTCTTTTAACTCTTCAAGAACAAATTCTCCATCTTTTCTAATTAATACATCATCAAAATAAATTTCTCCCCCACCATAATCTTTTCTTTGGATCAATACCATATCCCAATGAACGCTAGAATCATTTCCATTATAAGCATCTTGATAGGCACTTCCTGGAGTAAAATGAATACTTCCTAATATTTTCTCATCATATAAAATATCTCCCATCGGATATAATATTTTAGGATTCAAACCAAATGAAAACTCTCCTACGTATCTTGCACCATCATCAATATTAAAAATCTCATTTAACCGCTCGTTATCTTTTGACTCACTACACTCCGCTTTAACAATTTTACCATTTTCAAAGGTTAAAGATACATCTTCATAAATCTTTCCTTGATAAGGACTCGGTGTATTATAAACAATTTTTCCGTTTACACTATTTTTAACTGGTGCTGTATAAATCTCACCATCTGGAATATTCATATTTCCAACACAAGGAATCGCAGGAATTCCTTTAATTGAGAAAGTAATATCTGTACCATTAGGAGATGTAATTCTTACTTTATCTGTCTTCTCCATTAATTCCTTTAAAGGTTTAATCTTTCTACTCATTTCTTGATAATCTACATTCATTACATTAAAGGCAAATTCCTTAAACTCATGAATGGTCATCTTTGCTTTATACGCATCAATTATCGATGGATAATTTAATAAAACCCATTTTCTATGATTAATTCTAATATCACGCGCCTTCTTACAAGCATCTCCTATTGCTTTAGTAGTTGAAGATTTAATATTTTTTCCTTCAAAATCATTTACACGGTAACAAATTTGAATAAAGGCATCAAAATTATCTACTTCAAACTCTTGATATTTCCTAATTAATGAGATTCTTTTTTCCGTAGTTGTTTCGGTTAAATAATTTGATACAATTGGATCAATAAAATTAGTAAAACAAATGGCTCCTACTCTATTTGCCTCTTTAATTAATTCCATTACCAAATCACGTGCTTCAGTTGATTGATACATGATTAACACTTTCTCATTTTCTTTTAATGCTAATGAATAATTGACAATTGTTCTTGATAAATTTTTTATTTTCTCTTCCATAGTCCCTCACCAAAATTTTATTTTTACATAAACTATTACCAAAAGAGGTGTGTCTTATGTATTATAATTATAATATACCACGTTCTAGGAGAAATATGTACCAAAATCATCGAGGAAATTATCATAATAATGAACGTTTTTTTACAGGAGGATTTGCTGTTCCTTTTCTTCTAGGAGGAATAACTGGAAGTCTACTTACACCAAGAAGACCTTATTACTATCCCCCTTATAACAATTTTAACTATTACAATAATTTTTATTATCCTTATCCAAACTATCCTTATTACTATTAAGCCGTAAGGCTTTTTTCATTTATAGGAAAACTCACTACTACTTTAGTACCTTTTCCTAAACTTGAAAAATATTCAATTGACCCATTATGTAATTCGATAATTTCTTTTGATAGACTAACCCCCATTCCACTTCCTTTTTGCTTGGTGGTATAAAACATTTCACTAATGTGATTTAAGGTTTCTTCACTCATACCTATACCATTATCCTTAATGGTAATATAAAAATAACCTTTTTCTTTTCTAGTCGTTAACCATAATGTTAACTCTTTATCTACCTTTTTTGCTTCCAATGCATTTTTAAATAAATTGACTAAGACTTGCTTTAAGCGGTTATAATCTACTTTTGCATAAAGTTCTCTATCAGGAATATTAAAAATCGTTTTTACTTTATTTTCTTTAAAAAGAGTTTCTAGAGAGTCACAAGTATCTTTAAGAAGTAAATATAAATCAGTATCTTCTTTATTGATTTTGATTTTTGTGTAATCAAGATAATCATCCATTAAGATTAATGTTCTTGATATTTCTTGTTTTACAATTGGAATATATTTATTAATTTTTTCTTGGTTAGATAAATCTAACATATCTAAGTATCCTTTGCATACTGCAATTGGATTTTTAATTTCATGAGTAATTTTAAACAATGATGCTCGTAACATTTTTTCTTTTTCTAATGCTTTAATTGTACTATTTAAGTCCATGATTTCTTCCCCTTTTTTTAATAGATAAAAGATAAAACACGTTACTCCATATAGTGAGATAATAGTCGTGATGATGAGTAAAAAATTAGATAATTGATTATCGATGGGATAAATTACGCCATATACTTCAAAGGCTAGAATAAAAGCTTTCATATAAATTAAGGTTTGTACTAAATCTCTTAGCTTTTTTCTTTTTAAAAGATAGATAAAATAAATAAGATAGTACAAAATGTACTCTAGCATAATAAAGTGAACGCTATTAAAATATTGCTGATAGAAAATGACAATAATTATAGATAGAATTCCTGCTAGATAAGATCTTTTTTTATAGAAGCTAATATATAATGGAATGTTCCACAAAATTAATGGATATAATAATTCGTTGTCACTGCTAAATAAAATTAAGAAAAGCATACTAGTAATAATAGCAAAATCTAAGGATAATTTTTTCCGTTTTCTATTAGTGTTTTGACAGCTTAATAAATAAAATTGATAGATTAACATAGGTAATAAGATTAAAATAGTGTCTAATAATAAAAATTTAATATACCGCATAATCACTCCTTTATACTACTTTTTAAGTATAATCCATCATCTTTTTCTTTTTTGTCGAATTTTGTCGAATGATGTATGTTTTTTTTACTTGACAAAAAAGTATGTAAAGAAAAAGCAAGTTTTAACAAGCTACTTTTGCTAAAGTCTACTTTATCATTTGGGTATTCATATACTTTTCCTATTTATTACTCTTATCTATTTTTAAATAAATTTTAAAGCAATAAAAAAATGCGAATTTCTTCTCATTCTTATAACAAAAGGGAGCCATTTTATAGTATCCTCTTCTTTCCTAATTAATTTTTGGTTATTTTACTTCATCCTTATCAACCTATATTATATTGACGATTTTACCAAAATTGCAATAAAAAATTAATGAAACTTAGCCTATTTAATAGATAAAATTTTCTTTGATTGATAAAGATTATCCGCGTATTCTAAAAGATTTCCATAATCATTATCTATATATTGATTTAGTGATGTAAAATCGCTCACTAACTCTTTAATAGGAACAATATCACTAGCAGTAATATCTCCGTATAAATTACTCGTTGCTACTAACTCATTCGTATCTAATTGATAATACCCTTTGGTAATAATTTCATCCATTAATGTCTCTTGCAAACAAATATGACTTACCTTTTTCGTATCAATAACGTAGTATAGAGAATCAGATAAATACTTATCATTTTCCACATAAATGGTTGCTTTCTCTTTAAGAAGCGTATCCACTACTCCACATCCTACTAAAATGGCTACTACACTTGAAATCGTCACCCGTTTGATAATTACTGCTTTTTGATAAGTTTTTACTATTTTTAAATTTTTAATCATAATCTCTCCCTTGTCAATTGTATGCATCTATTAAACATTTTATTTGTTTATGACCTATCATATCAAGATAATTCTTTTCTGTCAACTAATAAAGATATAGTGCTTATTATCATTTTTTAGCTATAATAACAAACATTCTTATACACTATTTTTCTATAACAATAACAGCTCTAGCCCCAGCATTAGTTGCAGTAAAACTACCGTCCACACGACTACGACTATCCACATACCATGCATAAGATGATGTCGTTGAATTAGCAGTAGCAGTCCAGTAGGAATAATTATTTCCATAATCTCCACCTGTTTGATTTACTGTTGCACCGTTATTAAGTGAATCTTTTAAGTAGTTATATGTAAATACTGGACAAGTTTGATTTGAATAAGTACATCCTAGCGATAATAGTTCTTGAATGGTTATCATTCTTACCTTGGTTGTTCTTGTTGATAATGTATAGGTGTTTTTGGTACAAGTAAGGTTGTTAGCAGCATTAATACTACACCCAGTAAAGGCATTATCCTTAAAGACGGTTGTTCCTAGTGTATAAGTTTGATCAAGAGCATAGATTGTGTTTTCTCGCTGTTGCATCGTTAAAGTGTCACCATTATCACTAATGATATGAAAATACAATTCTTTAGTATCATTCACTTTATATTTAACAATGGTTCCGCTTTCATAAGTATCAGGCTTTTCTGTTAATTCAACACACATTGATTCTTCTCCTGTTACACAAAAAGTACTTGAGCCCGCTATTTGATCGTACTTCCAAATATTAGAAATATTTTTATTCTCTTTTTCCGTTTTAGGAATCATCTTCCCATTCGTTGGCAGGCTTAATGGTTGATTAGATAGTCCCCCTTGAACTCCTAAAGTAATAGTTACACTTGACGTTGAGTTGTTTTCTAAATATACGGAATAAGTCTTCTTCCCATTTTTACCAATTAAACTTTCCTTTGGTACATCTACTCCTGTTTCCTCTATGTATCCAAAAGTTACTCCATCAGAAAGATTTCCTATATAATAAGGTTAAAACTTTCCCTCGATGAAATTTAAATTTTCTAAAGTCACTATAAAGATATGCTTTTTTCCCTTAGCTAAAGTTAATTTATTTGTAGTCGTTCCATCTACTTTCAATGTCCCGTCCATTGTTCCTGCTTTAATCGTGATTGCTGATTTACTTATCTGATTTGCTGAAAATAAGGCATATGAATGATACAAAAACATGATTCCGATGATAAGTGCTCCTATTACTCCAATGATTCCTATTCTTTTTGTCATTTCTATCACTCCTTAAAATTATTATTGTCTACTATTTTTCTTATCTACATGAAAATATTAAACTTTTTATTTTAGAGCAACAAAAAGAATGGGAACTTTTTCCCATCCTTAATATTCAAGGGTTTTATTTTATAAGCTGCCTCTCCCCTAGTTAATTTTGAGTTAACAAGATTGGACATAAAACCATGATTTTTCATTAATCCAATCATTTTAATACCTTTCTTACTTTTTGTTCTAATAAAAGTATACAATAATTTAAGGAAAGTAAACAAGTATAAATTGCATTCATTTTACCTATTTCAAATCATCATCATTATAAATAAAATCTACACAAATCAGACACAAATAAGTATCTACATCTCTTTTGGTAAAAATTGTTTCATATTTCTTAACTATATTCACATATAAAATCAAGTATTTCCCATTTTTAGCATCAAAACACTAAAAAGTGGTAAATGACTACCTATTTTCTGATAAATTCATAATCGATTAAATGAATTTGATTCGACAAAAAGTTAGGATTATCATCATTTTTTGTTTTTGTAAGGTCTGTTGATAAATATTTTTTATTATCATCTGCAAAAATAGTTACCATATTTCCATCATATTTTTCTTTTGCTAACACACTAGCAAGAAAATTAGCACCTGATGATATTCCTACACCAAGGCCTAGATTTTGAGCTAACTTTCGACTCATATTAATGGCGTCTAAATCATTAATATCAATTACATCATCAATTAAGGTGGTATCTACTAGGGAGGGGATAAAATCATCTCCAATTCCCTCAATCTTATGTTCACCCTTAGCTAGATTATCCTTTAATAAAGGTAGACTATCAGGTTCCATAGCAATAATTTTTATTTTAGGATTAACTTCTTTTAACCTTTTCCCAACACCCATTAAAGTTCCCCCACTACCAATTCCAGAAATAAAACCAGTAATACTAGACAAATCTTTTAAAATTTCAATTCCTGTTGTTAAATAATGAGCATTAATATTTTCAGTGTTTTCAAATTGATTAGGTCGATACCCATTTAACTCTTTAGCTAATTCATCGGCTTTTTTAATACAGGCTTGAAAGCCACCTTCTTCTTTTGATACCAAATGTACTTTTGCCCCATAACTTTCCATTAATAATACCCGTTCTCTACTTGCCCACTTTGGCATAAAAATAATCACTTTATGCTTTAAATACGCTCCGATTGCTGCTAGAGAAATTCCAGTATTCCCGCTAGTTGCTTCAATAATCGGCATTCCATCTTTTAGTAGACCATTTTCCTTTGCCTTAGTCAGTAAAAAAAGAACCATTCGATCTTTGATACTTCCTGTTAAATTATAATACTCTAACTTTGCATAAAGATGGTACTTTTTTTCTTGGTAAAGATAATTAATTTTAATTAAAGGGGTATTTCCAATTAATTCATTCATTCTTTCATCACCATTATATTAAATGATAAGCTTAAATTTTGGTGAAGATAAACCTCTATTCATTACTTTTTAGTGAATCAATCATATCAATTTTCTTTAAATTAAAATGAGTAATCTTACTGACAATAAAAGTAAATATCACTGAAATTACCGCGGTAATTACATAACTTAACCATTTAATTTCTCTAGTAAACATGACAAACTGTGGTTCACATGTACTAATAACATAATGACATAAATAAAGTCCACTAATTAACCCAAAGAGGATACCGACGAAAGTGATAAAGTAGTTTTCATTGGTGATATAATGGTCTACTTCTTCATCATAAAATCCTAAAACTTTTAACGTTGAAATTTCTCTTTTTCTTTCACTGATATTAATTGATGATAAATTATATAAAATCACAAACGCTAACATCGATGATGCAATAATTAAAATCATCACTACAGAATCAAGTTTCGATAATACATCATCCATCAATTTAGACGTTATTGATTTTTCGATTACATTAGATACTAATTTGTTATCTACTAACTTTTGATTAAACTCTTTATTATAATCATCGCCTACTTTCATTAATATCACATTTTGCTTATAAGAATCAAATAGTTGTTGATAACTACTTGATGATAAGTAAGCATAATCTTTAACATAATTTTCAACAATCGAAGTAACTTCAATTGCTTCGTATTTATCGTTGATTAAAAAGTATACTTGATCATGGACTTTTACTTTTAGAGTATGTGCTAATTTTTCACTTAAGACGATTCCTTCTTTAGGAAGAGCTATTTCTTTCTTTCCTTGATGAACATCATTTAAACGGATTAAATTATTAAAGGAGTCTTCATTTGCTTTTACCATTAAAGTAATATCTAGGCTTTCCTTTTGTTCATTATATAAAGGGAGTACTTCATATAAAATAGACACTTTATTTTTAATACTTTTATTTTCATCTAACATTTTAAATAAATCATCAATGTATGCTTCATCTTTTAAATAAAGCATATAATCATATTGAAAAATACGGCTAAATTGATAATCCACTACATTACTAACCGAATCTTTTAATCCAAATCCAACAAGAAGTAATGCTGTTGATCCTGTTAAGCCAATGATTGTTGCTATAACTCTTTTTTTATAACGGAAAACATTACGAATCGATATTTTGGTGGAAAACTTTAACCTATTCCAAAAACGAAAATGTTCTAGAAATATCTTTTTTCCTATCTTAGGTGTTTTAGGTCGCATTAATTCACTAGGTTTTTCTAATAAAATTTTATGTGTAGTAACAAAAGCTGCCCCTGGAATACAAATGATGACAATGGCTAATCCGACTATCGCATAGTACCAATTGAATTCACATACAAAAGAGGAAATACTAAATAAAGTGGTATAAATATTCCAAATGACTCTAGGAATTAAGTTAAATCCAATAATCATTCCGATAAATCCACCTAGAAAAGTGGCCAAAATAGCATAAAGTAAATTTTTACCATAAAGATGAATATTGGAAAAACCAAGTCCTTTTAATGTTCCTAATTCGCTACGCTCTTCTTCTACCATTCTAGACATGGAAATTAAACTAATCAAAAGAGCTACAACGAAGAAAATCAAAGGAAATACAGAACCAATTTGCGTTAGACTTTCCGTTGAATCAATGAATGTGGTATAGGCTTGATTATTTTCGCGAGTAAACGTATACCAAATAGCTTTAGGAAATTCATCTAGGTTAACTTCCATTCCCATACTCTCTAGATTATCTATTGTATCTTGGTATAACTCATCAAACCTTGCAGTAGTTCTTGCTTTTTCTATTTTTTCAACTTCTCTTTTAGCATCATTTACCAAATCTAAATATTTTTTACTACCAGTTAACTCTTTTTTTGCTAAAGAAACAGATAAATAGATGTTCGTAAAATAATCCATTTCAAAAGCATCTTCTAAAACATAAAGAAAATATGACCATTCCCTACCTTCTATAGTACTTATTCCTCGGTAAGAGGTAAAATATATGGGGCTTTCAATAACACCAACTATAGTAAAAGTATTTTCTTTTAGTTGATTGCTATTAATAGTAATGGTATCATCTAACTTTAACTGATACATATCTAAAAAGGCCTGTTCTACTACTATTTCATGATTATCTTTTGGTAGCTTTCCTCCTTTAAGTAACACTTGATTCATCTCATTTAACGAATGAATCCTTAACACTTTTTCACTTTTTTCATTAGAAAATAAATAATCAATATATTTATTTCCTACTACTTGGTCAATCTTTTCTATTTTGGTTAACTCTAAAATATCATCATTCGTTAATCCTAATGTAGATACAATTTCTAAATCGTAAACTTGTTGTTCATCTAAATATTTATCTAATGTTTTTTTCATATCAGGGGATGTTGCTTTAATTCCCACAAAAAAGCCTACCCCTAGTAAAGCCATACATAAAAGGGATAAAAACTTCTTTTTGGTACTACTAATTTTCCGGTAACTACTCACTAATAATTTATTTTTCATCTCTACCACTCTATTTTCTCAATTGACTTTGGATTTTTATTGATGATGATATCTTGAACCTTACCACTACCAAATTTAATGACTTTATCGGCCATATCAGCAATCACACTATTATGGGTAATGATAATAACTGTCATTTTTTCCTTTACAAGCTCATATAGATTAGGATAATTATCTA